>NZ_DHXG01000077.1:61398-167586 GCF_002413585.1 Paracoccus sp. UBA5162 | reverse complement strand
CCGATCTTCATGCCGCGGCCGATGCCGATATTCTGCAGATAGGCCGCGCGGATCAGATCCCTGCGCCCCGCCACGATCCCCGAGGTCGGCCCGCCCATGAACTTGTGGCCCGAATAGATGGCGATATCGGCACCCCCGGCCAGAAATCCCGTCAGATCATATTCCGAGGCCGCGTCCACGATCACCGGAACGCCCCTGGCATGGCAGATGGCCGCGAATGTCTCCAACGGGATCATCCCGTAATCCACCACATGATGCGACACGACATACAGCGCCGCGGCGCAACCCTCCAGCGCGGCATCCAGCTGGTAATCCTTGGCCAGCGTCGATTGCCCGACGATCCGCGTGGCGCCCCCCGCCAGTGCGATGGCCTGGCTGACCGGCGCGCCATATTCGCACAGATGGCCCATCTGCACCGCGACGCCGTTGCCGGGCCCCGGATCGCCCGGCAGCGCCTCGGCGCGCGCGGGATCCAGCCCGGTGATGCAGCCCGCGACCGCCAGTGTGATCCCGGCGCTGGCCGAGGCGGTCAGGAACCCGGCCTCGGCGCCGGTCAATTGCGCGATCACCTCGGATGCGCGGGCCTGCATCTCGTGGATACGGACGAAGCGGGGCATCGCGGCGGCGGTCGCCTCGGCCACCCGGCGGGTGGCGATCGACCCGCCCAGTGACGTCATCGTACCCGACGTGTTGATCACCCGCGCAAAGCCCTGCGCGTCATGCCAAGACCAATCGACGGGGTATCCGGTATTTCCAAGCATGGGAGAGCCTTTCTGCGCTTGAGAAGATTTCCATAATTGCGTAGGTTGCATCAAAACGATGGAAACGACGATGAGCGACGATCCCGGCCCGGCCGACATCCAGACGACGCGGCGCAGCCGGACCAGCGGCATCGACCGTTCGCTTCAGATCCTCGATATCCTGACCGAGCGGCACCAGCCGATGAGCGCCTATGACCTGGCCAGGGCGACGGGCGCGCCGCCCTCGACCGTCTACAAGCTGATCGACGAGTTGACCGAACGGAACATGCTGTCGCGCAGCGCCGATGGCCGCGCCTGGCTGGGGCCGCGCCTGATGCGGTACGGCCTGGCCTACCGCGCCCGCGTCAACGCCTTCAACGAGGCCGAGCGCGCCATGTTCGCGCTGAACGAACGGGTGGCCGAAATGGTCCAGATCTGCGCCCGCGACGAGGGGATGATGCAGGTCGTGGCCATGGCCGAGGGTTCGGGGCCGTTCCGCGTCACCTCGGATGTGGGCACGCGGGTGCCGCTGAACTGGACCGCCTCGGGGCGGCTGCTGATCGGCCATCTGCCCGATGCCGAACGGCTGGCGGTCTTTGCCGGATGTGCGCGTCCTTCCAATACCGGGCTGGCCGAGACCGATCCGGCGATCCTGGCCGACCTGTCCCGGCGCGATTTCCTGGACGGGCTGTCGGTGCAGATCGACACCTCCGAAGATCAGGTGGCCTGCATCGCCGCGCCCGTGCGCGGACAGGACGGCACCTGCCAGCTGACCCTGTCGGTGGTCATGCCCAAGCACCGCGTTCCCGACAAGTTCGACCTTGTGGCCGAGGCCGTGCGCGAGGCGGCGCGATCGGTGGAAAAGGCGCTTGGGCTGCATCACCGCTGATCCGCGACCTCGAAGATCGCCTCGATCTCGACCGGGATGCGGTTGGGCAGCGATCCCACGCCAAAGGCCGACCGGGCATGGATGCCGGTTTCGCCGAACACCTCGGCCAGCAGGTCGGAGGCGCCGTCGATGACGAAGGGATGGCGTTCGAAATCGGAATCGGCATTGACCATGCCCAACAGCTTGACCACGCCGCCCACCCGGTCCAGCGAACCAAGCGCATCGCGCAGCGCCGACAGGATGTTGATGGCGACCAGCCGGGCATGATCACGAGCCTCCTCGGCGCTGATCTCGGCTCCGACCTTGCCGCGGATCAGGCTGCCATCGGCACGGACCGGCCCCTGGCCCGAGACATAGATCATCCCCCCCGAAACCCGGACATTGCGGAATGATCCGATGGGTTTCGGCGCGGCGTCGGGCAGGGTGATCCCGATCCGGACCAGCCGCGTCTCAGGCGTGGTTGGCAGCGACGTGATGTCCATAAAGATCCTCGGCTCTCTTGCAATGGCTCTGGTGATCGGGCGTGACCGGATGCGCCGTGGGCGCGCCCTGGGCGCAGATTTCGGCGGCATGGGGGCACCGGGTGCGGAAGACGCAGCCCGATGGCGGGTTCAGCGGGCTGGGAATATCGCCCTGAAGCGGCGTCCGGCCCCGTGCCGCGCGCGGATCGGGCAGCGGAATGGCCGAATTCAGCGCACGGGTATAGGGATGGGCCGACGCCTTGTGGATCGCGGCGGCGGGGCCGATCTCCATCAGCCGGCCCAGATACAGCACCGCGACCTGATCGCAGAGATAATTCACCACCGACAGGTCATGGGCGATGAAAAGCATCGTCAGGTTGCGCTTCTGCCGCAGATCCAGCAACAGGTTCAGCACCTGCGCCTGGATCGACACGTCCAGCGCCGAGACGCTTTCATCGGCGACGATGAATTCCGGCTCCAGCGCCAGGGCGCGGGCGATGCCGATCCGCTGCCGCTGCCCGCCCGAGAAGGCATGAGGATAGCGGTTCATGTGATCGGCGCTCAGCCCGACCTCCTCCAGCAGCGCGGCCACGCGATCGCGGCGCTCGGCGCGGGTGCCGATGCCATGGGCGCGCAGGCCCTCGGCCACCAGATCGCCCACCTTCAGGCGCGGGTTCAGCGATGACATCGGATCCTGAAAGATGATCTGCATCCGCCGCCGCATGTCGCGCATCTTGGCGTCGGGCAGGGTGGTGATGTCGGTGCCGTCAAAGTGGATCTGCCCGGCCGATGGCTGGACCAGCCGCAGCAGCGTGCGGCCCAGCGTGGTCTTGCCCGAGCCGCTTTCGCCCACCAGCCCGGTGATCGAGCCGCGCGGAATGTCGAAACTGACATCCTCGACCGCGTGAACGATGCCGGACGGCGTGTGGAACCGCCTGGTCAGGTTGCGGATCCGGATCAGCGCGTCGCTCATGCCGGCACCGCCCGTTCCAGAATGCAGGCCGCCAGATGGCCCGGCGCCTTTTCCCGCAGCGCCACCGGCGCGCGGCATTCGGCCCGCGCATGGGGACAGCGCGGCGCGAAGGCGCAGCCTGGCGGCAGGTCGGTCAGCGCCGGCACCGTGCCCGCAATCGGGACCAGCCTTTCGCCAGCGGCCAGCCCCTCGCGCGGGATCGAGTTCAGCAGACCCTGCGAATAGGGATGGCGGGTGTCGTCGAACAGGTCCATCACGCCGGCCTGTTCGACCACCGCGCCCGCATACATGACCGCCACGTCATCGGCCATTTCCGCGACCACACCCATGTCATGGGTGATGAACAGGATCGACATGCCCAGATCCTTCTGCAGCCGCCGCATCAGGTCCAGGATCTGCGCCTGGATGGTCACGTCCAGGGCCGTCGTCGGCTCGTCCGCGATCAGCAGGGCCGGGTTGCAGATCAGGCCCATGGCGATCATCACCCGCTGCCGCATCCCGCCCGACAATTCGTGCGGATAGGCATCGACGCGGGCGGCCGCGCCGGGAATTTCGACCAGTTCCAGCATCTCGATCACCCGCTTGCGGCGCTGCGCCGCCGGCAGGGTCTCGTGCAGGAACAGCATCTCGCCGATCTGGTCGCCGATGGTGAAAAGCGGGTTCAGCGAGGACATCGGCTCCTGGAAGATCATCGAGATGCCGGGGCCGCGCAGCCGCCGGAACCCCGCCGCGTCCAGACCCGCCAGATCGGTCAGCGATCCGTCGCGGCCGCGAAATTCCAGCCGCCCCGACCGCACCCGCCCCGAAGGCGGCAGCAGTCCCATCAGCGCCAGCGAGGTGAGC
Source organism: Paracoccus sp. UBA5162 (assembly GCF_002413585.1). Taxonomy (NCBI): domain Bacteria; kingdom Pseudomonadati; phylum Pseudomonadota; class Alphaproteobacteria; order Rhodobacterales; family Paracoccaceae; genus Paracoccus; species Paracoccus sp. UBA5162. Next base: position 163,680 of record NZ_DHXG01000077.1, on the reverse strand, counting down.
GACTTGCCCGATCCGCTTTCGCCCACCAGCGCCAGCGTCCGGCCCCGTTCAAGGCTGAAGCTGACATCGCGCAGCGCGGTCACGGCGGCGCGGCCGCGCCCGAAACTGACGCCAAGGTTCTGAACCGACAGGATCGTGTCGCTGCTGGCATCGCTCATGGTTCTAGCCCTCTGGCGGCAGGCGGCGCGCGGCGGGTTGCGCGTCGCAGCCCAGCACGGTCATGCGCGGCTCGAACATCCGTTCCATCACCATGTGGTTGCCCTGGCTGTCCATCGCGTCGACCCGGCTGTCCTCCAGATCGAAGACGGTGAAATCGGCCCGCGTCCCCGGCGCCAGGCCGTCGCGCCCCGACAGGCCCAGGAAGCCGCGCGGGGCCTGGGTCACGGCGCGGATGCATTCGTCGAAGGGCAGGCCCACCGCCAGCAACTTGGCGATGGTCGTGGCCATGTCATGGACCGGTCTGGCCATCGAATGGGCGTGCAGATCGGTCGAGATCGAGAACGGCCGCAGCCCGTCGGCCATCGATTCCCGCGCGGTCCTGAAGTTGAATGACGCGCCGCCATGCCCGATATCCATCAGGATGCCGCGTTCGGCCAGATCCTGCGCCATCCGGAACAGCGCCTCCGTGTCGCGGATCGAGCCTGCGGGCTTGCCGTTGAAGCAATGGGTCACGATATCGCCGGGCGTCAGGATCGCGAACACCTCGTCGATCAGCGGGGGCGGCTCGCCGACATGGACCATCAGCGGCAGGTTGGTCATCTCGGCCACCCGCTTGGCGATCCTGGCGGGGGTGATGCCCCAACTTCCCACGATCACGCCCGAGGCGCGCACCTTGATGCCGCAGATCACGTCGCGATTGGCCTCGATCACCGCCAGCGTCCGGTCGATGTCGATGGACCGCCAGTCGATCAGCTCGGGCACCCGATTGCAGGCCACCAGCCCGATCGAGCCGATGTTCAGGAACGCCTTGATCGTCTCGCTGGCCGGCTCGATCACATATTCGCGCAACCCGTGAAAGCTGGCCTCGCCTGCCGAACCGGCATCGGCCATCGCCGTCACGCCGGTGGGCCGCCCGGCATCGGAGGCGCGGATCGAGATATCGGTGCCGCCATGCCACACATGGACATGCAGGTCGCACCAGCCGGGCGACAGCCAGGCGCCCTTCAGGTCCAGCACCTTTGCGCCGCCCACGGGGGCACTGGCGACAAGGCCGTCATCACCCACGAAGATCTCGTCCGGGGCGGCGTCGAAGCCGGTGGCGCGGAAATTGGTCAGTTTCAGGGCCAAATCAGGTCTCCTTGGCAAGTCTGGGGTCCAGCGCATCGCGCAAGCCGTCGCCGACGATCTGCAACGACAGGACCGACAGCGCGATGGCCGCACCCGGAAAGAGGATCAGGAAGAAGGCAGTGTCGATATAGCGGCGGCCCTCGTTCACCATGATGCCCCATGTGGGGATCCTGGGATCGACGCCGACGCCCAGAAAGGACAACCCGGCCTCGGCCAGCATTGCATAGGCGAAGATGAAGGTGGCCTGCACCAGGATGGGCGACATGATGTTGCGCAGCACATGCGTGACCATGATCCTGGGCGTCCGGGTGCCCAGGGCGCGGGCGGCCTCGACATAGGGCAGTTCGCGAATGACCAGCGTCGAGGCACGCACGATCCGCGCGATGCGCGGTGCATAGACGACCGACAGCGCCAGGATCACGTTGACCATCGTGCCGCCGAAGATCGCCACCAGCGACAGCGCCAGCAGGATGTCGGGAAAGGCCATCATCGCGTCGATCAGCCGCGACAGCGGCGTGTCCAGACGCCGGAAAAAGCCCGCGGCCAGCCCGATCACGATACCCACCGCCGACGAGATGACGGCGACGCCGAGGCCGATCCCCAGCGAGGTCTGCCCCGCGACCAGCAAGCGGCCCAGCAGGTCGCGCCCGAAGGCATCCGCGCCCAGCCAGTATTCGGCGCCCGGCGGCGTCAGCCGCTTGCGCACCGACATGCCGCCGATCTCGGTCACGCCCAGCGTCGGCAGCAGGAAACAGGCGGCGACGATCAGCACGAAGACGACCAGCGCCACCACCACCGCCGGCCGCTGGAACAGCAGCTTGCGGAACGACGGCGCGGCGATTGCAGGGGATGCGGCGGCCATCAGTATTTCACCCTCTTGTCGACGACCAGATACAGAAGATCGGTCAGCAGGTTGACCAGCACATAAAGCCCCGCGACCACGATCAGCGTGCCCTGGATGACCGGGTAATCGCGCCGCAGCACCGCGTTCACGACCAGGTTGCCCATGCCGGGAAGGTTGAAGACCCGTTCGGTCACCACCGCCCCGCTGACCAGCAGCGCGAAGGTCAGGCCGATCACGGTGATGATCGGGATGCCCGCGTTCTTCAGCGCATGGCGCAGCACGACGCGGCGTTCGGTCATGCCCTTGGCGCGGGCGGTGCGCACGTAATCCTCGCCCAGGATGTCCAGCATCGAGGCGCGGGTAAAGCGCAGGATCAGCGCCGAATTGGTGATGCCCAGCGTGATCGAGGGCAGGACCAGATGCCACATCCGCGTGCCGAAGCCCGCGCCGGCGCCGCCATAGCCCGAGGCCGGGAACCAGCCCAGATCGGTCGCCAGATAGCGCTGGAAGATCAGACCGGTCAGGAAGCTGGGGACCGAGGCCGCCAGCATCGCCGTGGTGATCGAGCCCTGGTCCAGCACCGATCCGCGCCGATAGGCGGCCCAGATGCCGATGGGCGTGGCGATGACCAGCGCCACCAGCAGCGAAAACAGTGCCAGAAAGGCCGTCGGCTCGGCCCGGCTGGCCAGAACCTGCGTCACCGGCTGGTTGAAGAACAGCGATTCACCCAGGTTGCCTTGCAGCGCGTTGCCCACGAAGGTCGCGTATTGCACCAGGATCGGCTGATCCAGACCCAGACGCCTGCGCAGCGCCACCACCTCGTCGGGCGTGGCATCGGGGCCCAGCAGCAGCGAGGCCGGATCGCCCGGCGCAAGGCGCACCAGCACGAAGGCGATGGTCAGCACCAGGAAGATGACGACGACCATGCCGATCAGGCGGCGAAGAAGATAGCGACTCATGGGGCGATCTCGCTTGCGGGCGGTGTTCGGGGGCCGGGCTTTCCGGGGCGCGCGGGCCGCGACCGCAAGGATCGCGACCCGTTTCGACCCTATTCGGCGGTGCTGGCGTTCCAGAAGGCCGGCCAGGGCGAGGGCCTGACACCGGACAGGTTTTTCGCCTTGCCCTGCAGCGCGTTGAAATTGCCGACCTTGATCAGACCCACGTCCTCGTAGGCGACCTTCTGCAATTCGGCATAGATTGCCTTGCGCTTTTCGGGATCGGTCTCGCGGGTGAAGCGGTCGAGGATCTCGTTCTTCTTGGGATTGTTCCAGCCCTCGCGCGCGGTGGCGAAGAAGGACGAGGTCAGCGCCGGTTCCGGCAGGAAGGGCGAATGGGTGATATACATGTCCCACAGGTCGGGGTTGTCGCGATTCTGCGCCAGCGTGGCCCAGTCAACCACGTCCATCTGCACGGTAAAGCCGGCCATCTCCAGCGCCATCCGCGCCACTTCGGCCATCTGGTAATGGAACTCGTATTGCCGCGAGGTCAGGATCCGCAGCGGCGTGCCGTCATAGCCGGCCTCTTTCAGATATGCGGCCGCCTTTTCCTGATCGTTGATGTTGTAGAGTTCGGTCCCCGCGTCGTTGCGCCATGTCCAGCCCTCGGGATAGAAGGCGCCGTCGGTCTGGAAGAATTTCTCGTCCCCGAAGGCCGCGAACAGCATGTCGTCGAAGGGCAGCGCGGCCTGCACCGCGCGACGGATGTTCAGATCGGTCATCAGCCCCTTCTTGTGATTGACCGCGAAGATCGGCCAGCCGAAGGGTTCCAGCAGCACCGGTTCGGCCACCTCGGATTTCGCGATGCGGTCATAGGCCTCGGTGGACAGGCTGTCGGCATAGTCGAACTGTCCCGACAGCAGCCCCTCGACCCGCGTGCTGGTGTCGGGCACGGGCACGAAGCGGATCTCGTCGGGGATCTGCTGCCGCTTTCCCGCCGCTTCGCCGGGTTGGGTATAGCCGTCGAAGCGGACCAGTTGCGTGTACTGGTCGGGCTCATAGGCCTGAAGCTTGTAGGGGCCGGTGCCGATGGGCTTGTCGATCGTGTCGGCGATGATCTCCTCGGGATAGATCACGGCGGCGGAATTCGAGAAGGCCAGCAGCGACAGCAACGGCGAATAGGGTTCGTTCAGGGTGATGGTGATCTCGTTCGGGCCGCCGGCCTTGATGCTGTCGATCTTGTCGGCGATGCCCTGACCGCGGCTGGCGACCTTTTCCCAGCGTTGCAGCGAGGCCAGCACATCGGCACTGTCCATCGCGGAACCGTCCTGGAACGACACCCCCTTGCGCAGCGGGATCGTGTAGGTCAGCCCATCTTCGCTGATCGTGGGCATGTCTGCGGCCAGCAGCGGCACCACGGCCCAGTTGTCATCGAAGGTGTACAGCGTTTCCATGAAATGCTGCGTCACGATGCTGACGACATCCTTGGTGGACATCATCGGGTCGAACGTGTCCGGATCGCCGACGATGGCGACCTCGACGGTTCCCTGCGCGGCGACCGGCGCCGCGGCCGCGAAGGCAAGCACGGCCGAGCCGGCCAGGCAGACGGCACGAAATGTCATGTGAAGCTCCCTGATTTCCATTATTGTGTTATATAGTCCGCAGAAATGAGTAGAGAATCACTCTACATAGAAGTCAACAATCATTCATTATTGTGTACAGTAGGGGTCCGGGCGGCGCGACGCAGGCATCAGATCGCCGCGCGGATTGCATCCAGAAGGGCCTGCTGCGCCCGTGTCGGCTGCCATCCGCTGCGCAGGGTCAGGCCGATGGGGCGCGGCACCGGCTGGCCGGGAAACGGAAGTTCCGCCACGATCCCGCGCTCGATCTCGCGCGCGGCCTGGGCTTTCGACACGCAGGCCAGATGGCGGCCGTCGCCGACCATCTCGCGCATCAGGATGACCGATCCGGTCTCGATGATGCTGGCCGGCGGATCGAGATTCGAGTCGCGAAACAGCGCCTCGAACAGATCGCGGGTCGGCGTGCCGCGCCGTGCGACAAGCCAGGGCCGACATCGCAGGGCCGACAGCGGCGCGGGATTGTGGATCAGCGGATCATCCGGCCCGGCAAGGATAGCCAGCACGTCATCGAACAAGCGTTCCTGCACCACATCCCCGACCGGAAGCGGCTGACGCAGCGCGCCGATGATCAGGTCGATCTCGCCCCGGCGAAGCCCCGCCAGAAGATCGCCATAGATCCCGTCCATGATGCGGATCGGCTGCCGGGGGCGGTCCTGGCGAAACCGGGCCAGCGCGCGCGGCAGGACATGGGCGCGCGACAGGGGCAGCGCGCCGATGACGATCCGACCCACCTCGCGGCCTTCCAGTTCCGCAAGCTCGGCCACGGCCTGATCCAGCTCCGCAAAGGCCAGTCGCGCCGCCAGCGCCAGCGCCGATGCCGGCCGCGAGGGCGCCACGCCGACCGCGCTGCGCTGGAACAGCGCCCGCCCCGCAGCAGCCTCGATCGCGGTGATCGCCCGGTGCAGGGTGGGCTGCGCGATCCCCAGCCGGTAGGCCGCCAGCGTGAAATTCTGCGTCTCGACGGCGGCGATCAGCGCGGTCAGCTGCGCCCGCGTCGCGGTCGTCCGAAGCCGCGGCGCGATGTCGGACATCGCCATGTCCAGACGTGCCAGCGCGCGGGCCGCGCGATGCTGGAAAAGGCGCCCCGCCTCGGTCGGGAACAGGCCCTGCCGGGTGCGCCGGAACAGGGCCGTGCCGGCCTGCGATTCAAGCTTGGCGATGGCCTGCGTCACGGCCGGTTGCGACACCAGCCCCGCCGCTGCGGCCCGCGTGACCGAGCCGCCCTCTGCGACCGCCAGGAAGACCCTCAGGTGGCGGAGGTTGCCGACAGGCATAGCGCCTCTTCGATCATCGCCAGGCGCTGCATCAGGTCGCCCTCGCGCTCGTGCAGGCCCAGATCGCCGATCCTTTGCTGCCATGCGACCGTGGCGCGGGCGAGATCCGCGGGCAATCCCAGCCCTTCGACGGTCTTGGCGACCTCGCGCATCTCGGCGGCGCGGCGCAGCCCGTGCTGCATCATCCGTTCGGTATTGTAGGCGGCCTTCGCCGCCCAGTCCGTGGCCGGATCGGAGGCTTGCAGCGAATCCAGCACATCCTGCAGAACGCCCGCCCGTCGTGCCGACAGAAGGCATTCCGCGGCCAGCGCCTCCATCCCCTTGATCATCACCGAGCGGATCATCTTGATCGCCGAGGCCGAACCGATGCGGGGGCCGCGCCAGCGATACTGCATGTTCATGCGATCCAGGAAGTCCAGCGCCGTTTCGGGGCCCGCGATCAACAGCGGCGTGCGGTGCAACCGGGGTCGGATCGGCGCCATGATCGCCATATCGACATAGGTTGCGCCGGCATCGCCGATCATCGTCGCCGCCTCGCGCTTGCTGTCGGGGGCGCAGGAATTTCCGTCATACCAGACGCTTGCCGCCGCCAGATGCGGCGCCGCCTGCCGGGCGGCCTCGACCGCCTGATCGGCGGTGACGAGGCACAGGACATGCCGCGCGCCCGCCAGCACGACAGGGGCCGGCCCGCAGGCGACATCCAGATCCGTCGCGGCATCGCGAAGGGGCTGCGCCTGGGCGCCATCCAGCTTGGTGTCCCAGGCCGCGATGGCACCGGCAAAGCCCTCGTCACGCCAGCCCTTCGCGACCGCGCGGCCGGCCTCTCCGAAGCCGATGAAGGCGATTTCTGCGCTCATGTCGATTTCCTTTCGAAACCTGGCGGAATATTGCCCCGCCGGGCCGCGCCCGCCAACCCGTCATAGCCGGAACTTATGCATTGGCGTGGATTTCTGAATTGCCTGCGGTGGGGCCGGGATGCGATCTGGTCGGCAGCACAACTCAGGGAGAATGGAATGCCGGAGCCCGGAACCGCGCTGGTCTTCAGCGCCCATGCCGCGGATTTCGTCTGGCGCTGCGGCGGCGCCATCGCGCTGCATTCCCGGATGGGGTATCAGGTGACGGTGGCCTGCCTGTCCTTTGGCGAACGCGGCGAAAGCGCGCGGCTGTGGAAGGACGGCAAGGCGCTGGACCAGATCAAGGCAATCCGCCGGGCCGAGGCCGAGGCGGCGGCCGAGGTGCTGGGCGTGCACCGGCTGGAATGTTTCGATCTGGGCGATTACCCGCTGCATCTGGACCGCGAGGACAAGTTCCGGCTGGTCGACCTGATTCGCGAGGTGCAGCCGCGCTTCATGCTGAGCCACAGCCAGCATGATCCCTACAACACCGACCACATGCAGACGACCCAGGTGGTGCTGGAATGTCGCATGGTCGCGCAGGCCTGGGGTCACGATCCCGGCCAGAAGGTGCTGGGCGCACCGCAGCTTTACCTGTTCGAGCCGCACCAGACCGAACAGATGGGCTGGAAACCCGACACCTTCCTCGACATCACCCCGGTCTGGGACCAGAAGCGGGCCGCGATGGAACAGATGAACGGACAGGCCCATCTGTGGGAATATTACACCCGCGTGGCGCAGCAGCGCGCCAACCATTTCAAGCGCAATTCCGGCGGTCAGTCGGGCGGGCGCGATTGCCGATATGCCGAAGGCTTCCAGTCGATCTTTCCCCGCACCGTGGACGAATTGTGATGCCTGAGACCCCGATCATCGGCAGGGTGGCGATCGAAGCCATGCTGCGGAAACCCTGGAAAGGCTGATTCATGGCTGTTGTCGTCCAGAACATCGTCCGCGCCGACGCGGAAGTCATCGCCGGTCTGTCCGAGGTCGGCGTCGCGACCGTTCACGAGGCCCAGGGCCGTCGTGGCTGTCTGTCCAGCCGGATGCGGCCGATCTATCCCGGCGCCCGCATCGCCGGCAGTGCCGTCACCATCAGCGCGCCGCCCGGCGACAACTGGATGGTCCATGTCGCCATCGAGCAGTTGCGCGACGGCGACATCCTGGTTCTTGCCCCCACCTCGCCCTGCGAGGACGGCTATTTCGGCGATCTGCTGGCGACCAGCGCGATGGCGCGGGGCTGCCGGGGGCTGGTGATCGACGCCGGCGTCCGCGATGTCCGCGACCTGACGGAGATGCGATTCCCGGTCTGGTCGCGGGCCATCAGCGCGCAGGGCACCGTGAAGGCAACGCCGGGATCGGTGAACGTGCCCATCACCTGCGGCAATCAGGCGATCGAGGCGGGCGATGTGATCGTGGCCGATGACGACGGCGTCTGCGTCATCCGCCGCGCCGAAGCCCTGACCGTGCTGGCCGCTGCCCGCAAGCGGATCGAGGCCGAGGAGGCCAAGCGGCAGCGACTTGCCGCCGGCGAGCTTGGCCTCGACATCGATGACATGCGCGGCAGGCTGGAGGCGAAGGGGCTGCGCTACATCTGAGGGGCGGGGGCGGTCCGGCCGCGGCGGGCCGAGCGCGGCCGCTTGGCCAAGAAAGGGTATTTGGACAACGAAGAAGGGCTGAAAGGATGCGCGACGAGGACGGGATTGCCTGCCTGTGGATGCGCGGCGGCACATCGAAGGGGGCGTATTTCCTGAAGGACGACCTGCCCGCCGATCCGGCCGGCCGCGACGCCTTGCTGCTGTCGATCATGGGCAGCCCCGATCCGCGACAGATCGACGGGATCGGGGGCGCGGACCCGCTGACCTCGAAGGTCGCGGTCCTGTCGCGGCCCAGCCGTGCGGATGCGGATGTGGATTACCTGTTCCTTCAGGTCTTCGTCGACCGGGCCCTGGTCAGCGCCGCGCAGGGTTGCGGCAATATCCTGGCCGGGGTCGGCCCGGCCGCGATCGAACGAGGCCTGGTCCGCGTCGCAGGCGCGCAGACACCGGTTCGCATCCACATGGTCAATACCGGCGAGATTGCGACGGCCATCGTTCAGACCCCCGATGGCAGGGTCAGCTATGCGGGCGATTGCAGCATCGACGGTGTGCCGGGGCAGCACGCCCCGATCATGCTGATGTTCGACGACGTGTCGGGGTCCATGTGCGGTGCCCTGCTGCCCAGCGGCCAGGCGGTCGATGTGATCGACGGGATCGAATGCACGCTGATCGACAACGGCATGCCCTGCGTGATCCTGCGCGCCGATGCGGTCGGCCGGACCGGATGCGAGGATCGCGAGGCGCTGGATGCCGATGCCGAATTGAAGACGCGGCTGGAGGCGATCCGGCTGCAGGCGGGGCCGATGATGAACCTGGGCGATGTGCGCGAGAAATCGGTGCCCAAGATGACGCTGGTTTCGGCCCCGCAGGCAGGCGGCGCCATCTCGACCCGCAGTTTCATTCCGCATCGCTGCCATGCCTCGATCGGGGTGTTCGCGGCCGTCAGCGTGGCGACGGCCTGCACCTTGCCCGGATCGCCCGCCGCATCCGTCGCGCGGATGCCGCAGGGCGATGGAGTCGCCGTCGAACATCCGGGTGGCGCGGCCCAACTGCGGCTGGAGCGCGACGATCAGGGCCGCGTAACCCGCGCCGGCGCGATGCGCACCGCGCGCAAGCTGTTCGACGGGCATGTCTTTCCCGCCTGAGCGAGCCCGGTCTCAGCGAAGTCTGCGGAGCTGCGCCTCGCGCACCAGCGCCGCCATCCGGTAGAAGCCATGCGCCATCTTGGAATAGGGCGTGACCAGGAAGAAGGCCAGCACCAGCCCCAGATGCAGCGCCAGCAACGGGCCGGTCAGCGCCGTGCCCCGCAGCGCGTAGAGGACAAGTCCGGTCAACCCCGCCAGACCCAGCGTCCAGATGAAGGCATTCTCGCCCCCCGACCGGCCCGGCGCACCCAGTCCGGGATCGGCCTTGCCGCGCAGGACGATCATGCCGAAGCAGCCCGCCACCAGCAGCAGGCCGCCGGGAATGCCCAGCAGCTTGGGCAGTGAGAACAGGCCGTAGGGCGCCGGCATGTCCAGCAGGTAGTGCATCACCGTGGCCACGCTGGTCGCGGCGAAGCACAGCAGGAACCCGTACATGATCGCCTGGTGCACATGACGCCGGGCATTGCTGTAGCGTTCGCCCTTTTCGAAGTTGCATCCCTGACCCTGCCCGCCCGACAGGTTCCGCATCGTCCCGGCCGAGATCGCGGCCTCGCGCAGATCATGCAGCGTGACGGCCTGCCCGCCGACCTCGTGCCAATAGGACCGCAATCCCATCGCGATGGCCGCCAGCGGCAACAGGAAGGCCGGCAGGAAGATCGCCACCATCGCGCCGTGGCCCAGCCAGGCATAGAAGCCCGGGCCTTCGCCCGGCAGGGCGGCGATGGCAAGGATCATCGCAGCGATGCCCAGCACGATGGCCACGACCAGCCCGGCCGCGTGGCTTTGCAGCAGGCGGGCCAGCCCCGAGGGCCAGGCAAAACGTTCCCAGCTGTCGACCCGCGCGGCGCCGAGAGCCTTTGGCAGGTTCAGGTCGAATTCGTGCGGCGCGGTATATTGGCAGGCATGGTAGCATCCCCTGCAATTGTGGCACAGATTGGCCAGTTGGGTGATGTCGCCGCTGGCAAAGACCTTGTTGCGGGTGATTGCCGGAAAGACCGAACAATAGCCCTCGCAATAGCGGCAGGCATTGCAGATCTCGATCTGGCGCCGGGCTTCCTGCACCGGATCGTCCGAAATGGCGCCGGGATCGGTCTGCAGGGTGACGTCAAGCGACATGGGCGGCGGCCTCCTGTCCGGCGATGCGTCCGAAGACGGTGCCGATGGTCATGCCGAACCCGGCCAGATAGCCCTGACCCAGAATCGAGCCGGCCATCATCTCTCCGGCACTCCAGATGTTTTCGTAAGGCCCTTCGGGACCGGTCGCGCGGGCATGGCGGTCCACCTTCAGGCCCAGATAGGTGAAGGTCACGCCGGGGCGCAGGGAATAGGCATAGAACGGCGGCTGCTCGATGGCGCGCGCCCAGTTCGTCTTGGCGGGCGTCAGGCCGCTGGTCGCCAGGCCGTCCAGTTCCTGCGGGCGGAACTGGCCCTCGCGGCAGGCGGCGTTGAAACCGGCGATCGTGTCGGCGACCGCATCGACCGGCAGGCCCAGCTTGCCGGCCAGATCCGGGATCGTGTCGGCGGTGATCGGCGGATAGACCGACGGCATGAACAGGTCGATCGAGCGGCTGTCGATGATCGAATAGGCGACCTGATCGGGCTGCTCGGCGACCAGCCGGCCCCAGATCGCATAGCGTTTCGGCCAGACATCCTCGCCCTCGTCATGGAATCGCTGGCCATCCCTGTTGACGACGATCGAGAAGGGCACGCAATCCAGCCGCGTCACGATGCCGCCGTCGAATTTCGGCGCGCGCCCGTCGATGGCGACGGCGTGACATTGTGTCGGATCGCCCACGGTCAGCGCACCCTGATCGACCATGTCCCGCAGCAGGACACCGCGATTATAGGGTGTGCCGCGGATCAGGAAATTGCGCGCGGACGGGCCCCAGGCGCGGGCCAGCCAGTCGATATCGGCCTGGAACCCGCCCGAGGCCAGCACGAAGGCGCGGCCGGCGATGCTGATGATCTGGCCGCCGATGCTGGCGATGACATGGGTGGCCCGGCCTCCCTCGATGCCGACATGGCTGACTTGCGCGTCATAGGCGACGGTGACGCCCAGGTCCTGCGCGGTCAGGTAATAGGCATTGACCAGCGCCTTGCCGCCGCCAAGGAAGAAGGCATTGGTGCGGTCCAGCGACAGCGTGCCCGCCAGCGAGGGCTGGAACCGCACGCCATGGGCCTGCATCCAGGGCAGACATTCGGCCGAGTTGCGGATCGCGTGCCGGGCCAGTTCCTCGTCGGTTTCGCCCCTGGTGACGCGCAGCAGGTCCTGCCAGAATTCCTCCTCGTCATAGGTCTCGACCAGCGGACCCAGATCGCCGTGATGCATGCAGCGGAAATTGCGGGTATGGCGCGAATTTCCGCCGCGATAGGCATGGGGCGCACCTTCCAGGATCAGGACCCGGGCCCCCGCCTCGGCCGCCTCGATCGCCGCGCAGAGCGCCGCGTTGCCGCCGCCGGCGATCACCACGTCCCATGTTTGGCCTGCCAGCGATCGCGAAAGACCGTCAGTCACGTTCCGCCTCGTCTTTCTGTCTCAGGATGCGCAGCCGGGTCAGTTGGGCGCGTTCCATGTGTTCGCGCATCGCGGCCTCGGCGCGCTGTCCGTCGCGGGCGGCAAGAGCGTCGAGGACCGCCTCGTGTTCTTCGACCGCCTGCCGGGCGCGTTCCGGCGCAGCCATCGCCGAGGGGCCCAGGATCAGCAGCGTGTTCTCGACGCTGGCCGCCGCGCGCAGCAGGAACCGGTTGCGCGCCGCGTCCAGCAACCGGGCGTGGAATTGCCGGTTCAGGCGAACCAGGCGGGCGGCATCCTCGACCGCGCGGGCCATCTCGGCGTTGATCGAACGCAGCGCCTCCAGCTCCATCGGCGAGGCGGCGCGGGCCGAAAGCCGCGCGGCGGTGCCTTCCAGCACCGTCCGCATCTCGTAAAGCTCCATGATTTCGGGATAGGCCAGCTGTCGGACGACGGCGCCGCTGCGGGGCTGGTGATCGACCAGGCCGTCGGCCTCCAGCCGTCGGATCGCCTCGCGCACCGGGGTCCGGCTGACGCCGAGGCGGGCGGCAAGCTCGGTCTCGGTCAGTCGTGCGCCGGGGCGGATCGTGCCCGACCGGATCTGTTCGCAAAGCCTGTCATAGACGCCCTCACCCTGCAGGGTGCGCCGCATGCCGTCGCCTGATCCGGATTTCGGACTTTCGGTCATGCATCCAGTCGTATACATCAGGATGCAAAAGGGTCAAGTCCGGATGGGCCGGATCTGTTCCAAAGGCATCGAAGGGGCCGGTGCGCCGGCTTGCCGCCCCGGGCGCATTCTGGCAAAGGCTTTGCACATCATGCAGAAACCTGCGCGCATAGGCCGGCCTGGCCGGATGATCGTGACCTTCGCGCTGGCTCTGGCCGGGGCGGGGCTGTTTCTGGTCCTGAACCTGCCCCTGCCCTGGTTGCTGGGGCCGATGCTGGCATGCCTGATCGCGGCGTTGCTGGGCGCCCCCCTGCGCGGCGCCGGCGGCTTCAGCACCTTCATGCGGACCTTCCTGGGGGTGGCGGTCGGCGCATCCATCACCCCTGAAGTGCTGGCCGGCCTGCCCGAAATCGCGGCCTCGCTGGCGCTGGTGCCGATCTTCATCGCGATCATCGCGATGGTCGGCTATCCGCTGTTCCGGCGTGTCTTCGGCTTCGATCATGCCACCGCCTGGTATGCGGCGATGCCGGGCGGCCTTCAGGACATGCTGGTCTTCGGCGAAGAGGCGGGCGGCGACGTGCGGGCGCTGTCGCTGATTCATGCGACGCGGGTGCTGGTGATCGTGACCGTGGCGCCGCTGATCATGCGCATCTACTGGGGCGTCGATCTGGCGCGGCCGCCGGGCGCCTCGATCGCGGGCTATTCGGCGTCCCAGATCGCGCTCATGGTCGCGGCGGGTTTCCTGGGCTGGAAGCTGGCGGAACGGGCCGGATTGTTCGGCGCCTCGATCCTGGGGCCGCTGATCCTGACCATGATCCTGTCGCTGAGCGGCATCGTCCAGAACCGCCCCCCGGCCGAGATCATCCAGGCGGCGCAGTTCTTCATCGGCATCGCGGTGGGGGTGAAATATGTCGGCATCTCGGCGCGCGAATTGCGCATCGACGTGACGGCGGGGCTGGTTTATGCCGTCGTGCTGGCGCTGATCAGCCTGGTTTTCATCGAGGGGATCGTGACGCTGGGCCTGGCGCCGGGGCTGGAGGCGTTTCTGGCCTTCCTGCCGGGCGGGCAGGCCGAGATGACCGTGATCGCGATCATCGCCGGCGCCGATCTGGCCTATGTCGTCAGCCACCACCTGCTGCGGATCATGATCGTGATCCTGTTGGCGCCGATCGTCGCGCGGCTATTCCGGCGGCGCGAATAGGCGCGTATCCTGCCCCGATGAGCTGGGATTTCGAGGAAGAGGATCGGGACTGGCCGCTGCCCATGGCGGATCGGCGCAGCCTGTTCGATCCGCAGCCGTGGCGCGAGGCGCAGGCCGATTGCGCCTTTGCACTGGCGCAGGCCGGGCTGGCCGCCGGGCGGCTGGAATCGCGGCTGACGCCGATGACGGGACCGGCGCGGGCCGGCGCGCTGAGGCGGCTGGCGCTGCTGGAGGCCGAGGCGATGCTGTGGGCGCAGGGCTCGCCGCTGGCCCGGCACGAGATCGGCCTGGACCTGATGGCCGCCCGCGCCGGCACCGATCTGGATGCGATGGCGCAGGCGCGGTGGGCCGTCCGGCGGCTGGAAGGACAGGGCGATCCGGCCGATCTGCGCGGCTTTCTGGGCCTGCACCGGGCCGAAGGCGTCGATGCGCCCGAGGCGCCGCTGGGGCGGCTGTCGGGGCGGGCCTTCGACCACGCGGCCGAGGGATTTCTGGCCGCCGTCCGGGGCTTGGAGCCGCTGCATCCGCTGGCCCGCGCGCCCGCGCTGCGGCTGCTGTGGCGGCTTTACGATCTGTCGCCCGAGAACGCGCCGATCGAGGCGGCGGTCTGGATCGCGCGGCGCATGGCCGCGGATTGTCCGGGCCTGCCGTTCCTGCCGATGGGACGCGCCGGGCAGCCCGCTGACGAGGGGCCGCCGAAACACCGCCTGCGACGGCATCTGGCGGCGCTGGCCGATGGCGCCTCGGCGGCGCTCGCGCATCTGGATCGGGTCGCGGCATGGTCCGCGCGCGCCGGCGTCGAGACAGAGGCAATCAAGGGGTCCAACGCGGCCCGGATCGTGGCGGCGCTGGCCGCCCATCCGCTGATGAGCACGGCCATGGTCGAGGAAAGCTGCGCCATCAGCCGCGACACGGCCGAGCGGCTGCTGGCGCGATTGGAGAGGATGGGCCTCGTGCGCGAGGCGACCGGCACGCGCCGGTTCCGCCTGTGGGCCGCCGCGATCTGAGCCGACGACATTCCCCGGCGCAAACAGCCGTTTTTCGGGAACGGCATGCGCCGACCGGCACCGCCCGTCTAACCCGCGCGCAGGCCGCGGCGGGGAATGTCCTTGATCGCATGGATGATCCCGTCCGAGCGGCCCGAGACCGCGCCCACGTCGCGGGCCAGCGCCCGCATGGCGCGGTTGTCGCCGATGAAATCCATGTGGATTCGGCCAAGGCCCGCGCGGCGCGCGGCCAGCACCGTCGCCAGCACCAGCCGCTTGCCCAGGCCGATCTGCTGGAAGGGCTGCTCGATGGAAAAGGACGCCTCGCCCTGGTCCCGAGCCGGCCATGGGATCAGCTCGCCCAGACCGCGCAGCACGCCGCCCACGAAAGCGCCGAAGATCAGCGCGTGGTCCCAGTCAACGCCGTCGGAATAGGCGCGGATCGCGTCATCCGTCAGCGCCGCGTGAAAGCGGGCACGGCGGTCTTCGGGCGACAGCCGCAGCAGGTGTGCTGCATGGTCATGGCGGTCGCGGCCTTCCAGCCCGCGCAGGCGGATGCGGGGCGGACCGAAATCCGGGGGATGGGGTATCTGCGACATGGCGCGGACCTCATGCTGCGCTGCGGCACATATGGGTCGCGGGCGCTGGCGGGTCAATCGCGGGCGGGCTTGACTTGGCGTCGCCCACGGCCGCATGTCGCGGAAATGTTCGGCTTCCGCGACCTTGCCATCATCCGCGCCATTGCCCGCCATGGCGGATTTCGCGCCGCCTCGGATTCGCTGGGGCTGGCGCAATCGGCGATCTCGCGACGGGTGCGGCATCTGGAGGACCGGATGGGCATGACCATCTTCCAACGCGACGGCCGGGGCGTGCGTCTGACCGCCGCCGGCCGCCGCCTGGTCGAGGAATCCGAGATCCTGATCGCTCAGCGCGACCGGATTCTGGGCGAACTGACGCAGGGCCTGATGGCGGGCGTCGTGCGGCTGGGCGTGGCCGAGACGATGACGCATACGGTCCTGCCCCGCATGCTGACGGATCTGCGCGCGCGCCATCCGCAACTGCGGTTCGAAATTTCGGTCGATACTTCGGAACAGATGGCGCAGATGCTGGTCGCGGACGGGCTGGACGTGGCGATCATGATGCGCGATCAGGCGCCGCGCGGGATCAACCTGACGCCGCTGCCGCCGGTGACGCTGGGCTGGTTCGTGGCGCCCGCGCATTTCGACCTGCCGCGCCCGGCCGGGATCGACGACCTGGCGGCGCTGCCGATCGTGTCCTTTCCCAAGACGACGCTGCCGCACCGGCGGGTAGCCGATTTGTTGTCGCCGGGGCGCCGGCAGGCAGCGGCGATCCACGGATCGGCCTCGTTGGCGACGGTGCTGCACCTGGTCGGGCAGGGATTCGGCATCGGCACGATTCCCCATGACATCGTAGACGCTTGGCCCCATGCGGGCCTGGAGGAAATCGCGGTGCGGCCCGAGGCGCGGCTGCCCGATCTGGATTTTGCCATCTGCTACATGCCGGAACGCAATGAGGAAATCGGACGCGCGGTGACGCGCGCGGCACTGGACGCGGCGAGGAAGTGATCACCGGGCGCGATCAATATTGCGGATAAGTGAGCGCTTGATTCAATCGGTTTCGTCAGGAATCCTTGTCGGAGAGGAGAACCGGATGATCCAGCCCCAGCCGCAACCCCAGCCCCGTCTTGCCGATCCGCGCATTCTGCGCGCCCGGATCCGCGACGGGCTGTTCGATGGCCCTACGGCGGGCCTTTGCGGTGATGCGTTGCAGGCCAATCTTGTGATCCTGCCGGGCGAGGAGGCGTCCGATTTCCTGCGCTTCTGCCAGGCCAATCCGCGCCCATGCCCGCTGCTGGCCGTGGGCGAGCCTGGCGATCCATCGCTGCCGGCGCTGGGCGACGGCATCGACCTGCGCCATGATCTGCCGCGCTATCGCGTCTGGCGCCGGGGCGCGCTGGCCGACGAGCCGGCCGACATCGCCGATCTGTGGCGGAATGACATGGTGTCCTTCGCGCTGGGCTGTTCCTTCAGCTTCGAGGATGCGCTGCTGCGCGCCGGGATCGCGGTGCGGCATCAGGAAACCGGCCGGAACGTGCCGATGTATCGCACCAGCCTGCCGACCAGGCCCGCCGGGCGCTTTTGGGGGCCGCTGGTCGTATCGATGCGGCCGATGCGGGCGGCCGAGGCGATCGAGGCCGTGCAGATCTGCGCGGGCTTTCCGCTGGCCCATGGCGCGCCGGTCCATCTGGGCGATCCGGCGCTGATCGGTATCGCGGATGTGATGGCACCCGATTACGGCGACCCGCCCGAGTTCCGCCAGGGCGAGATTCCGGTCTTCTGGGCCTGCGGGGTGACGCCACAGGCCGCAATCGCCGCCGCCCGGCCCGATCTGGCGATCACCCATGCGCCCGGCCACATGCTGGTCACCGACATTCCCGCCGGTCGCGCGACGGCGCGGCTGACCGGGGTCCATGCCGATCTGCCCATAAAAACCCAACAGGAGAGACTGACATGAAACTTGCAAAAGCCCTGCTGACCGGAACCGCGCTGCTGGCCTCGCCGGCCATGGCCGAGGAACTGGCCGTCGTCGGAAGCTGGTCGAACCTGCCGCTGTATCAGGATTTCGAGTCGCCCTTCTGGACCGAGAAGCTGCCGCAGATGACGGATGGCGAATTCACCGCGCAACTGACCAGTTTCGACCAGATGGGCATCGCCGGCGCCGATGTCTACCGGATGCTGGGCGACGGGGTCTTCGATGTCGGCTCGACCGTGGCCGATTACACGGTCGGCGATGCGCCCGAACTGGAAGGTCTGGACGTGCCGCTGATCGCCAACACGCCCGCCGAGGCCCGAAGCATGGTCAAGGCCGCCCGCCCGATGGTCGAGGAGATCATGCGCAATCGCTTCAATGCCGAGGTTCTGGGCATCGCGCCCTATCCGCCGCAGGTCGTGTTCTGCAAGGGCGAGGTCGGTTCGCTGGCCGATCTGGAGGGCAAGAAGATCCGCGGCTCGGGCCGGATGACGACCAAGCTGCTGGAGGCTCTGGGCGCGGAAGGCGTCAACATCGCCTTTTCCGAAGTGCCCGGCTCGCTGGAGCGGGCCGTGATCGACTGTGCCGTGACCGGCGCCGGGTCTGGCTATTCCGCCGGCTGGTGGGAGGTGACGGACACGCTGATGGTGCTGCCGCTGGGCGGCTGGGATCCGGTGGTGATCGCGATGAATGGCGACCGTTACGACGGGCTTTCCGGGGATCAGCAGTCGATGCTGAAATCGGCCGTGGCCGAGGGGCTGGAAGCGCCCGCCTGGGACGCCGCGCAAGGCGGGCTGGAAGGCGACATCGCCTGCCTGACGGGCCAGGGCGAATGTGCGGCCGGCGATGCGGCCTCGATGACGCTGGTGCAGCCGTCCGAGGCCGATCTCGCGGCGGCGCGGAAAGTGCTGGAAGACGAGGTTCTGCCCGACTGGGCCAGCCGCGCCGGCGCGGAATGGGTCGCGCGCTGGAATGATTCGGTCGGCAAGGCCGTCGGCGTGACCGTCCAGTAGCGCCCGCGCCGCCATGATCGACGCAACCCTTGGCGCGCTGCGGCGCGCGAACCGGGCCATAGCCCTGATCCTGGGCGCGGGCCTGATCCTGACCGTGCTTTTCATCCTGACGGATGTGATCCTGCGCAAGCTGGGCAGCGCCAGCCTGGGCGGGTCGGACGAGATCTCGGGTTATGTCATGGCGGCGGTCGCAAGCTGGGGGCTGGCCTGCGCCCTGCTTGAACGGGCCCATGTCCGCATCGACGTGATCCGGCTGAAGCTGGCCCGGCCCGCGCAGATGGCGATGGACCTGTTCGCGATGCTCGTGACCAATGGCGTCGTGCTGCTGATCGCCTGGCAAAGCTGGCCGGTGCTGGGCAAGACGCTGGAACGCGGCTCGCGCGCGAACACGCCGCTGGAGACGCCCTTGTGGATTCCGCAAGGCATCTGGTTCGCCGGCTGGCTGTGGTTCGCGATCAGCGCCACCGCGCTGTCGCTGATCGGAATCGCATTTTTGCAGGCCGCGCGGCGGGACGATTTCGACACCGTGCTGGGCATTGGATCCGAGGTGCCGGAATGATCTGGACCACTGCCATCGCGCTGCTGGGCCTGATGGCCCTGTCGATCCCGGTGGGCATCGTGCTGTTCCTGCTGGGTATTGGCGTGGGCCAGTTCTATTCGGCCTTTCCGCTGCTGCGCGGGATGGGGCAGGTGATCTGGTCGTCGTCCAATTCCTCGACCCTGATCGCCATTCCGCTGTTCGTCCTGCTGGGCGAAATCCTGGTGCGCGGCGGCGTGGCCGAACGCACCTATGCGGCGCTGGACAAGTGGCTGTCATGGCTGCCGGGCGGTCTGGTCCATGCCAATATCGCGACGGCGACCATGTTTTCGGCCACGTCCGGATCGTCGGTGGCCACCGCCGCGACCGTGGCCACCGTGGCCATGCCGCAGGCCGAGCGGCTGAACTATGATCCGCGGCTGTTTTCCGGCGCCATCGCGGCCGGCGGCACGCTGGGAATCCTGATCCCGCCCTCGATCAACCTGATCGTCTATGGCTTCCTGACCGAAACCTCGATCCCGCGCCTGTTTTCGGCCGGGCTGGTCCCCGGCCTGCTGATGGCCCTGGCCTTCATCGCGGTCACGGCGGCGATCTGCTGGGTGCGGCCGGGGCTGGGCGGGCCTTCGCGCGGCTTTTCCTGGGCCGAACGGGCGCGGTCGCTGACCCAGCTTGTGCCGATCGTGGTGCTGTTCGTGGTCGTGATCGGGTCGATCTATGCGGGTTGGGCGACGCCCACGGAAAGCGCGGCCATCGGCGTGGCCATCGCGGCGCTGATCGCGATCCTGCTGGGTGACGGTCTGGGTCCACGCGCCCTGTCCGAGGCGCTGCACGGCACCATCCGCATCTCGGCGATGATCATGCTGGTGGTGACGGGGGCGACGTTTCTGAACTTTGCCATGACCTCGGCCGGGCTGGGGCGGCAACTGACCGATCTGATCGGGGGATCGGGGCTGTCGCCCTTTGGCACGCTGCTGCTGGTCATCGCGCTGTATCTGGTGCTGGGCTTTTTCATCGAGACCTTGTCGCTGATGGTCGCGACCATCCCCATCGTGGTGCCGATCATTGCCGGGCTGGGCTATGACAAGGTGTGGTTCGGGGTGCTGTTGATCGTGCTGATCGAGATGGCGCTGATCACGCCGCCGGTGGGCCTGAACCTGTTCGTGGTTCAGGGGGCGCGGAAATCCGGCCCCATGAGCGACGTGATCATGGGCGTGATTCCCTATGTTCTGGTAATGCTGACGATGATCGCGGCACTGGTCGCGTTGCCGGGGCTGGCCTTGTGGTTGCCCTCGGTGCTGTGAAAGGAAATGGAAGATGCGATTTTCGGCCGGGGGCGAGGCCCTCGATCTGGACCTGAAACACCTGGTCGTGGCGGGCTGGACCGGCCGCGACCCCTCCGCGATCCGGCACCATATCGAGGAACTGGCCGCGATCGGGGTCAGCCCGCCTTCTGCGACACCGCTGTATTACCGGGTCTCGGCGGCGCTGCTGACGCAGGCAGGCCGGATCCAGGTGGTGGGCTATGGCTCATCCGGCGAGGTCGAGCCGCTGCTGCTGCAATCGGGCGGGCGACGCTGGCTTGGCCTTGCCTCGGACCATACCGACCGGGCGCTTGAGGCGCATTCGGTCGCCTTGTCGAAACAGGTCTGCGCCAAGCCCTGCGCGGCCGAGGTCTGGCCGTGGGAGGATGTCGCCGACCGGCTGGAGGCGATCGTTCTGGAAAGCTGGATCGACGACAGCGGGGAATGGGTGCTGTATCAGCAGGGCACGCTGGCCTCGATCCGGCCGTTGACGGAACTGGCCGCGGGGGCCGGTCTGGACGATCTGGCCGCCGAGGGTGTGGCGATGCTGTGCGGGACGTTCGGCGCCAGGGGTGGCGTGCGCCCGGCGGCACGGTTTCGCATGATGATGCGCGATCCTGCGACAGGACGCGAGATCCGCCACGATTATGCTGTTCAGACCCTGCCCGAGATCGCATGACGGCCGCCCTTCCAGATGACCGCGAGGGCACCCGCCCGATGGCAAGGATCGCGCCGCGATGAGCGACGCGCGCTCGCCCGAGGTGCTGCCCGCGGGGCCGGACGGGGTTCTGGTCCGCTTCGGCCTGACGCCCGATCCCGACGCGATGGCGGCGGCGCAGGTTCTGGCTGCGGAATTGCAAGACGACGCACCGGCCGCCGCGGTCGAGATCGCCCCGGCGCTGGTTTCGGTCCTGGTGCGGTTCGATCCGGGCCGGACCGATCGGGGCGCGGTGGCGCGCGATCTGGCGGCGCGGGCCGAACGGATCGCGGCCGCGCGTCCGGTGCTGCCCGATCCGCCCCGGCGCTGGACCATCCCGGCGGCTTTCGGCGGCGATCACGGCCCGCAACTGGCCGAGGTGGCCGAAAAGCTGGGCATGTCCGAAGATCGTGCGGTGCAGCAGATCTGCGAGGCCGATCTGCGGGTCCTGGCCATCGGCTTCGCCCCCGGCCAGCCCTATATCGGGCTGTTGCCCCGTGCCTGGAACCTGCCGCGGCTGGCCGAGATGACGCCGAACGTGCCGGTCGGCGCCGTCGTCGTCGCCGTGCGCCAGATCGTGATCTTCGGCGCGGCCTCGACCACGGGCTGGCGTCAGGTGGCGCGGACCGGGTTCCGCACCTTCGTTCCGGATCGCGAGACGCCGATGCTGCTGAAGGCGGGAGATGCGATCCGCTATGCCCCGATCGGCGCGGCCGAGATCGAGGGGCTGATGACGCCCGATGGCATGGGCGGCGCGCGGCTGGAGATCCTGCGATGAGCCGGTTGACCATCAGCCGCGCCGACGGGCTGCTG
Organism: Paracoccus sp. UBA5162; assembly: GCF_002413585.1. Taxonomy (NCBI): domain Bacteria; kingdom Pseudomonadati; phylum Pseudomonadota; class Alphaproteobacteria; order Rhodobacterales; family Paracoccaceae; genus Paracoccus; species Paracoccus sp. UBA5162. Next base: position 141,789 of record NZ_DHXG01000077.1, on the reverse strand, counting down.
TCGGTGCAGGACATGGGGCGGCCCGGCCATCTGGGGCAGGGCCTGTCATGCGGCGGTGCGATGGACCGGATGGCCCTGATCGAGGCCGCCGCGCTTCTGGGCGCGGACACGCCGCTGGCGGCGATCGAGATGGCCGGCGCGGGCGGCGTCTTCGGCGTCGATGCGCCGATGCGGGTGGCGCTGACCGGTGCGCCGATGGCCGCCTTTCTGGACGATGCGCCGTTGCGCTGGCATGGCTGTCACCTGATCCTGCCCGGTCAAGCTCTGCGCATTGGTGGCGTGGACAGCGGCGTCTACGGCTATCTGACACCGGCGGGCGGGATCGCCACGCCGGAATGGCTGGGCAGCCGCGCCGCGCATCTGAGCATCGGCATTGGCGCGTTGCTGGACAGCGGCGACGACCTGCCCTGCGGCGAGGATCCCGACCCCGACCGCCCCGCAAGGGTGATCGAACCCGCCGTGCGCTTTGGCGGCGGCACGCTGCGGGTGATGGATGGGCCGCAGACCGGCCTGTTCGCCGATGACGTGCTGGAGGCCTTCTATGCCGCCGGTTTCAGGCGCGGGCAGCGGGCGAACCGGCAGGGGATTCTGGTTCAGACGGGGAAGGGATGCTTTACCTCGGACCATGCGGCGGGACTGGCTTCGGACGTGATCGGACCGGGCGATGTGCAACTGACCGGCGAGGGCGTGCCCTTCGTGCTGATGGCGGAATGTCAGACCATGGGCGGCTATCCCCGCATCGGTCGGGTGATCCCCGCAGACCTGCCCCGGATCGCGCAGGCCGCCGAAGGGGCGGCATTGCGGTTTCAGCGCCTCGACGCGTCCCAGGCCGATGCGCTGTGGCGCGATGATGCGGCGCTCTTGCGCGAGGCGGCGGGGCGCTGCCGCAACCTGATCCGCGAGCCCTCGACGATTGCCGACCTTCTGTCCTATCAACTGGTTGGCGGCGTCACGGCGGGGCGGGAACTGGAGGACGAATGAAGGTCGATCTGAATTCCGACATGGGCGAGGGCTTCGGCCCCTGGACGATGGGCGATGATGCCGGGCTGCTGGATGTGATCACATCGGCCAATATCGCCTGCGGCTTTCATGCCGGCGATCCCGATGTGATGGCGCGCGTGATGCGGCAGGCGCAGGGCAAGGGCGTCGGCATCGGGGCGCATCCGGGCTTTCACGATCTGCAGGGCTTCGGGCGGCGGCGGCTGCGCCTGTCGGCCGAGGAACTTGGCAACATGGTTGCCTATCAGCTGGGCGCGGCGCAGGGCGTGGCGCGGTCGCAGGGCGCGCAGGTGCGACACCTGAAGCTGCACGGCGCCCTGGCCAACATGGCCAGCGAAGACCCCGAGATCGCGCGCGCCTGCTATCGTGCGGCGCTGGCGGTCGATCCGGAAATCGTGCTGGTGGTGCTGGCCGGGACGCCAATGCAGCAGGTGGCCCGGGATCTGGGCGCGGCCTGGGCCGGAGAGATCTTTGCCGACCGTGCCTATAACGAGGATGCGACGCTGGTCGATCGCAGCCAGCCCGGCGCGGTCCTGCATGATGCGGCGCAGGTCGGCGCGCGGATCGAGACGATGCTGCGGGCGGGCGCGATCATCACCGCATCGGGCAAGCAGATCCCGTGCCGGATCGACACGATCTGCGTGCATGGCGACAGCCCCGGCGCGGTGGCGATGGCACGGGCGCTGCGCGATCATCTGGGCGCGGCCGGGATCGAGGTCGCGCGGTTCTGACCGGGGCCGGGGCGCCGCCGGAAATGCGCCGCTGCGCAAGACATGCAGTTTTTTGCCTGCACGTCTTGACGAGCAGGTTTTTACCTGCATATTAGTTCCTGTCCCGAGGCGGAATCGAGAATGGATGACGACAAGGTCTTCAAGGCGCTGGCCGATCCCGGCCGCAGGCGCCTGCTGGATCGGCTGTGCGAGCAGAACGGCCAGACGCTGGGCCAGCTTTGCGACCGGATGGAGATGACGCGCCAGTCGGTGACCCAGCATCTGGGGATTCTGGAAGACGCGAACCTCATCAGCACCGTCAGGCGGGGGCGCGAGAAACTGCACTTCATCAATCCGGTCCCGCTCTACGAGGTCTATGGGCGCTGGATCCGAAAGTTCGAGGAGGGCCGTCTGGGCCTTCTGTCCGACCTCAGACAGCAATTGGAACAGGAGTGAGCGATGACCGACATGTCAGCCAGCTTCGTCTATGTCACCTATATCCGCACGACGCCCGATAAGGTCTTCGAGGCCATTACCCGACCCGAGATCGCCTGCCGCTACTGGGGGCATGAAAACATCTCGGACGACTGGCAGCCCGGATCGGAATGGCGCCATGTCCGCACGAATCCGGCGCGCAGTGTCGATCTGGTGGGCAAGGTGCTGGAAAGCGACCCGCCCCGGCGCCTGGTGCTGAGTTGGGCGAATGAAAGCCAGCAGGACGACCCCGCCCAGTTCAGTCGCGTGACCTTTGACATCGAGCAGCAGGACCGGATGGTCAGGCTGACCGTCACCCACGAGGATTTGCAGCCCGGCAGCGGGATGCTGAAGGGGATCACCGAGGGCTGGCCGCTGGTCCTGTCCAGCATGAAATCGCTGCTGGAAACCGGGCAGGGGATGGATCTGTAGGCAGAAGCCGCGTCAGTGGCAGCGCCCGCCCGGCATCGGGCGCTGCCACTTTTTCCACAAGGCCCGCTTTCAGAACGGGCTGTCGGGAAAGTAGAATTGTTCCGCGTTTTCCGGCGTGATCAGCTGGCTGCCGATGATGAAGCGGCCGACCATCGGCGCGCCGGACACGAAGTTCAGCGCCGTCATCTCGATCGCCGAGGAAATCAGCGCCGGCGGATAGGTCACATCGACCGGCAGTTGCGGGTCGCCCTCCATGATGCGCTTGACGATTTCCTTCATCCCGGCCCCGCCGATCACCCACATCTCGTCAGTCCGGTCGGCGGCGGCGATCGCCTCCATCACGCCGATGGCCATGTCGTCATCGGCTGCCCAGACGGCGTCGATCTGGGGATATTTCGACAGGTAATCCTGCATCACGGTAAAGGCGTCGTCGCGGTTCCAGTTGCCGTGCTGCATGTCGAGGATCTCGATATCCGAGCCCTCCAGCGCCGTCTGGAACGCCTCCACGCGCTCGTTGTCCAGCGTGGTCGGGATGCCGCGCAGCACGACGATCTTGGCGCCCGGCTGAAGGTTTTCCTTGAAATATTCGCCCGCGACACGGCCGAAGGCGGTATTGTCGCCGGCGACATACAGATCCTCGATCCCCTCTTGCGACAGGCCGCGATCGACGACGGTGACGAACTTGCCGGCCTTTTTCACCGCGGCGACCGGGGCGGTCAGCGGTTCGGATTCGAAGGGCAGCACGATCAGCGCGTCGATGTTGCGCGTGGCCATCATGTCCTCGATATCGCTGACCTGCTTGGCCGCGTCGCCCGCCGTGGACAGCACGAATTCAAGATTCGGATAGACCTTGCCCAGTCGGTCGATCGTGTCCTGGGCGTGCCAGTTCAGCCCGCCCATGAAGCCGTGGGTGGCCGACGGGATCGACACGCCGATGATGGTCTTTTCGCCGTCCTGCTGCGCGACGGCGGCGCCGCCGGCAAGGCCCAGCACCGCGACGATGGCCGCGGATTTCATCAGGCTTCTGCGTTTCATTCCTTTCCCTCCCTTGGATCACCGCTCGTCGGCGGTGCGTTTTTCCCGCTGCAAGACGACAGCGAGGACAATGATGATTCCCTGGATGGCGCCGTTCAGATAGGGGCTGACCAGATCGGCGAGGTTCAGGATGTTGTCGATCAGCGACAGGATCAGCACGCCCACGACCGTGCCCCAGACGCGGCCCCGCCCGCCCTTCAGCGCGGTGCCGCCGATGATGACGGCGGCGATCGCCTCCAGTTCCCACAACACGCCGGTCCCGCCCGAGGCCGAGCCGAGGCGCGGCACGTACAGAACCGTGGCCAGCCCGACCAGAAGGCCCAGAAGCATGTAGGTCAGCAGCCGCGCGCGATTCACGTCGATGGCGGAATAGCGCGCCACCCGGTCGTTCGAGCCGATCGCCTCGACATGGCGACCGAAGCGGGAATGGCGCATCATCCATTCGCCCGCCATGGCGGTCAGCGCGAAGACGATGATCGGCCAGGTGATCCAGCCGATGCCGCCGTAATAGACCGGGCGATAGAGGGTGCGCAGCCCGTAATCCAGGCTGAGCGTGCCGCCGTCGGCCAGCCATGTCACCAGCGACCGGAAGATGCCCATCGTGCCCAGGGTGACGATGAAGGGTTCGATCCTTGCCTTGGTGATCAGCGCGCCGTTCAGGTATCCCGCGGCGATCCCGCCAAGGATGGCAACGCCCATGCCGATGATGATCGTGCCCCAATTCTCGCCCAGGCCGGGCAGGGCGGCGTTCATCGCGATGATGGCGATGCCGGCCAGAAACGCGGCCATCGAGCCGACCGACAGATCCAGCCCGCCCGCGGTGATGACGAAGGTCATGCCGACCGCGATCATGCCGATAAAGGCGGAACGGGCCAGCACGTTGGTGATGTTGGCCGGCGCCAGGAAGGCCGGGTTCAGCAAAGCGCCCAGAATGACCAGCGCAATCAGCGCGATCAGCGGGCCGAGGGTATGCAGATCGGGTTTCATGCGGCCTCGCCCCTGACGCCCATGGCAAGGCGCACGATCCTGTCTTCCGTCATGTCGTTTCCCGTGACCTCGCCGGCGATGCGGCCCTCGCGCATGACCAGGACGCGGTCGGCCAGGCCGATCACCTCGGTCATTTCGCTGCTGATGACGATCAGGCTGCGACCCTGCGTCGCCAGATCGCGGATGAAGGCATAGATCTGCGCCTTGGTGCCCACGTCGATGCCGCGCGTCGGTTCGTCGATGATGATGATGCGGGGATCGGGCAGCATCGTCTTGGCCAGCAGCAGCTTCTGCTGGTTGCCGCCCGACAGCTTGCCCGCGATCATCGTGCGGCTGGGCGCGCGGATGTCGAATTCCCGTGTGGCCCGGTCCAGCGCCACATCCTCGGCCTGCGTATCCAGCCGCAGATGGCCAAAGCGGGACAGGCTGGCCAGGGTCAGGTTCTCGCGCAGGCCCTTGTCCAGCAGCAGACCGGCCTCTTTCCGATCCTCGGTCAGATAGGCCAGCCCCGATGCGAAGGCGTCCCGAAGGCTGCGGATCGCGACCGGCTGGCCGTTGACGCGGATCTCGCCCGTGGATGCGCGCAGACCGACCAGCCCCTCGGCCAGCTCGGTCCGACCCGAGCCGACAAGGCCGGCAAGGCCCAGCACCTCGCCTTCGTGCAGGGTGAAACTGACGTCGTGGACCTTGCCCGGCACGGTCAGGCCCGTGACCTGCAAGGCGGGCCTGTCGGAATGGCTGCCCTTGGGCGGATAGAAATCCTGCAATTCGCGGCCGACCATGGCGGTGGCCATGCCGTCTTCGGTCAATTCGCCGCGCATCGCCTGCCGCACGACGCGGCCGTCGCGCAGCACGGTGATGCGGTCGGCCAGATGCGCGACCTCGTCCAGCCGGTGCGAGCAATAGAGGATCGCGACGCCTTCGCGGCGAAGCCGGTCGATCTGTTCGTAAAGCGTGCCGACCTCGCGGTGGGTCAGGACCGCGCTCGGCTCGTCCATGATCAGCACGCGGGCCTTGCGCGACAGGGCCTTGGCGATCTCGACCATCTGGCGGTTGGGCACGGACAGGTCGCGGATCGGCGTGTCGGGGCTGATCGGGGAATGGAGCCGGTCCAGCAGGGCGGCGGTGTCTCGGCGCATCGCCTGGTGGTCCAGCCGCCAGCCGCCTGTTTCTCGCCCCAGAAAGATGTTGGCCGCGACCGACAGGTCGGCGGCAAGGTTGAATTCCTGGTGGATCACGACGATGCCCTGCGCCTCGGCCCGCGGGCCGCTGGCGAAGCGGACGGCCTGGCCGTCCAGCAGGATCTGGCCCTCGGTCGGATCCAGAAAGCCGCCGAGGATCTTCATGATGGTGGACTTGCCGGCGCCATTCTCGCCGATCAGGGCATGGACCTGACCCGGTTCAAGCGCCAGATCGACGTGGTGCAGCACCTCGATCGGGCCGAAACGTCTGGAGACATCCTGAAGGGCCAGCACCGTCATTCCGCCACCCTGATCCAAGCCCCGTCGCGGGCCGAGGATTCCTGCGCCGCCGCGATGAAGGCCATTCCCGACAGGCCGGCTTCAAGGCCCGGCACGCGGTCCAGATGCGTCGTGTCTCCCCGGATGATCGCCGCGATATCGCTGTAAAGATTGGCGAATCCTTCCAGGTATCCTTCGGGATGGCCGGGTGGCGTGCGGAAGGATGCGCTGCGATCCTGCGCGCGGGTCAGGATGCGGGGGGCATCGTCCCTGGGCGTGAAGATCAGCCGCTCGGGATCGGGCAGGCGCCATGCCAGCGCGCCTTCGGTGCCGAAAAGACGCAGCGACAGCCCGTTCTCCTGCCCGATCGCGACCTGGCTGGCCCAGATTCCGCCCTTGGCCCCCGAGCCATAGCGCAGGGCGATCCGGGCATCGTCGTCGATGGGCCGGCCCGGCACGATGCTGGACAGATCGGCCGACAGGCGGTCGGGCGTCTGGCCGGTCACGAACGCGGCCAGTTGCCAGGCATGGGTGCCGATATCGCCAAGCGCGCCGGCGCCCGCGCGAACCGGATCGGTGCGCCATTCGGCCTGTTTGCCCCGCGCCGGTCCAGACAGCCAGCCTTGCAGATATTCCGCCTGCACCAGCCGCAGATCGCCAATGGCGCCCTCGGCCACCATCGCGCGGGCCTCGCGGATCATTGGCAGGGCGCTGTAATTGTGGGTCAGGAAGAAGCGGGCGGTGCCTGACTTGGCGGCGGCTTCGATCTCGGCGGCCTGACCCCGAGTGGCGGCCAGCGGCTTGTCGCAGATGACGTGGATGCCCGCGTTCAGGAAGGCTGCGGCGGGGGCTGCGTGCATGTGGTTCGGGGTGACGATCGCCACGGCCTCGATCCCGTCTTCGCGCGCGGCCTCGTCGCGGGCCATCGCGCCGAAGTCGTCATAGCCCCGCACGCCCAGTTCCGCCGCGCTGGCCTGCGCCCGGCCGGGTTCCGAGGACAGCGCCCCGGCCACGAGCGTGAAATGCCCGTCCATCCGCGCCGCGATGCGGTGGATCGCGCCGATGAAGGCGCCGCTGCCGCCACCGACCATGCCCAGCCGGATCGGCCTCATAATCCAAGCGCCTTGTCGATGGCGGCGCGGTCCACGCCGGATGCCGCGAAATCGTCGAAGGCATGGGGCGTCACCCGGATGATGTGGTCGCGCACGAAGGCTGCGCCTTCGCGGGCCCCGTCCTCGGGGTGCTTCAGTGCACATTCCCATTCGACCACGGCCCATCCGTCAAAGCCGTATTGCGTCAGCTTCGAGAAGATCGCCCCGAAATCGACCTGCCCGTCGCCGAGGCTGCGGAACCGGCCCGCCCGATCGGCCCAGGTCTGGAAACCGCCGTAAACGCCCTGCCGCCCGGTCGGGCGAAATTCGGCATCCTTGACGTGGAACATCCGGATCCGGTCGCGATAGATGTCGATGTTCTGAAGGTAATCGAGCTGTTGCAGAAGGTAGTGGGACGGATCGAACAGCATGTTGGCGCGACCGTGATCCTTCACGCGGTCGAGAAACATCTCGAAGGTGATGCCGTCATGCAGATCTTCGCCGGGATGGATCTCGTAGCAGATGTCGACGCCGTGATCCTCGGCCAGATCCAGCAGGGGCTGCCAGCGGGCCGCCAGCGTGTCGAAGGCGGCCTCGACCAGTCCGGGGGCACGCTGCGGCCAGGGGTAGAGATAGGGCCAGGCCAGGGCACCGGAAAAGGTGGCCATCCGGTCCAGGCCCAGAAGCCGGCTGACCCGGATCGCGCGGCCTATCTGATCGACCGCCCATTCCTGCCGCGCGGCGGGATCGCCGCGCAGGCCAGGGGGCGCGAAGGCGTCGAAACCGGCGTCATAGGCGGGGTGGACCGCCACCAGCTGACCTTGCAGATGGGTCGAAAGCTCTGTCACCTCGACCCCGTTTTCGCGCGCGGTGCCCAGGAATTCGTCGCGGTAATCCTGCGAGGATTCGGCCCGGTCCAGATCCAGAATGCGCGGATCGCTGGTTGGCACCTGCACGCCCAGATAGCCGCAACCGGCGGCCCAGCGGGTGATCCCGTCCCAGGTGTCGAACGGCGCGGCTTCGCCGATGAACTGCGCCAGAAACAGCGCCGGTCCCTTGATCGTCTGCATGGCTCCCCCTTCCACATGGTCAGCCTGCACGGCCCTGCAATCGATTGCAAACATTTTCTTGCGGCGCCGCGCGGTGGCGCATACCCTTTCGCGATGGATCACGAGGCCAATCCGCCGGGGCGGGCAAAATTGTCGGATGTGGCGCGGCTTGCGGGGGTGTCGGCCTCGACCGTCAGTCGGGTTCTCTCGCGGCCCGATCTGGTGGCCGAGCCGACGCGGACCCGCGTGGCCGAGGCTGTGGCCGCGACCGGATACCGGCTGAACCATGCCGCCCGCAACCTGCGCAAGCAGCGCACGGGCAGCGTCGTGGCGCTGGTGCCCAACCTCGGCAACCCTTTCTTCGCCAAGATCCTCGACGGGATGGGGCGCGAACTGGCGGCGGCGGGCTATGATCTGCTGGTCGCCGACACGCTGGACGAAAGCGGCCGTCACCGCGATCTGCGCGCCTTTCTGGATCCGTCCCGCGCCGATGGCATCATTCTGCTGGACGGGCTGGTGCCCCATGCCGATCTGACCGGCGGGGCGGGGCTGCCGCCCGTGGTCACGGCCTGCGAATGGATCGAGGGCGCGGATCTGCCACGGGTGGTGCTGGACAATCGACAGGGCGCGCGGCTGGCTGTCGCGCATCTGCGCGAGCTGGGTCACGACCGCATCGGCCTGATCGGCGGGCCGCCCGACAATGTGCTGCACAAGGCCCGGCTGGACGGCGCCATGCAAGAGGCGCGGAATGCCGGGATCACGCTGTTTCCGGGCGATTTCAGCCTGCAGGCGGGCCGGGGCGCGGCGCGCGACTGGATCGCGATGCCGGCGCATAGCCGCCCGACCGCCGTCTTCGCCTTTTCGGACGAGATGGCCTGCGCCTTTCAGTCAGGTCTGATCCGGGCCGGTTACCGGGTGCCCGCCGACCTGTCGCTGATCGGCTTCGACGATATCGACCTGGCCTCGCATCTGACGCCGGCGCTGACCACCATCCGCCAGCCGAAACGCGCCCTGGGCCGGGAGGCCGCACGAATCGTCCTGGCCCGGATCGCCGGGCACGCGGCGCCTGCCATCACGCGGTTGCAGCCCAGGCTGATGGTGCGGGAAACGACGGCCGCTCCGCCGGAATCGGCGAATCGGACGGCCTCTCCGACCGGCGCGTGATCGAACGCCGGAGCCAAGGGGCGGACAGGAATTTCAACCGGAATTCCCGCGGGTTGTCGTTAACTTCGCGGTAATGTGTTGCATTCTCTGCAATTCGGGCGAGCATCGCACGAAATGCGCGCTAAGGTTGTGCCAGCACAAAAACCTGAACGGACCTGAACGATGTCGATCGCCTCCGCCGCCGAACGCTATTTCGTCAGCCTCGTGAATGCGAGCCGCGCAAGTTACGGGCTGGACCCCCTGCGCATCGAAACCGCGCTGAACCAATCGGCGGACGCGCATTCGGCCTGGATGCTGTCGGCGGATGTCTTTTCGCATACCGGCCGCGGCGGCAGCAGCCCGACAGACCGGATGCGGGCGGCGGGGCTGGATCTGGATGGGCGCTGGATGACGTCGGAAAACATCGCCTATCGCAGCGTGACGACGGGCGACGGGCTGAACGACGATGTGCGCGCCCTGCACCGGATGTTCATGGACAGCCCCTCGCATCGCGCCAATATCCTCAACCCCGATGCCGAGGTGATCGGGATCGGTCTCAAGGTCGGCGACTTCACCCGCGACAATCAGGACTACAAGGTTCTGATGGTCACGCAGAACTTTGCGGCAACCGATGGCGATGTCGATATCGACTACAGCAACGGCCTGCCGCGACTGCCGCTGCCGGATCTGGCGGTGACGCAGCCGGGCCGAGCCGCATGGCTGCCCCATTTCGACGGCCAGACCTATCTCAGCGCGCCATCGGGATCGGTCCGGGGGACGAGTCGCGGCGACGACATCCGGCTGGGCGGCTTCGACACCTTCGTTCGGGCGGGCAGCGGACATGACTGGATCGCGGGCGGCAATGGCGACGATACGCTGGAGGGTCAGGGCGGAAATGACCGGGTGCTGGGACAGGGCGGCAACGACCGCCTGGTCGGCGGGCTGGGCAACGACCTGATGCATGGCGGCAATGGCGACGACCTGATTCTCGGCAAGGACGGCAACGACCGGCTGACGGGCGGCGCCGGTGCCGACCTGGTCTATGGCGGCGCGGGCAATGACCGGATCGCCGGAGGCTCGGGCGATGACCGGCTGGTCGGCGTCGGCGGCGACGATTATCTGGCCGGAAATGATGGCGATGACCGGCTTGAAGGGCGCGGCGGCGACGATACGCTGCGTGGCGCGGCGGGCAATGACACGCTGATCGGCGGCGCGGGCGCGGACAGTTTCATCTTCGGCCCGGGCGGCGGCGTCGATCGGGTGGCGGATTTCGATCCGATCGAGGACCGGGTGATGATCGCGCGAAGCGCCATCGGAACCAGCGACGCGAATTTCATCAGCGACGCGATCCGCGAGACGGCAGGTGGCGTCATTGTCGAGCTTCTGGACGCGGACAGGATCGTCTTCGTGGGCGAGAGCCTCAGCGCCCAGGACGTGACGAACGCGATCTACCTGGTCTGATCACGGCCGCTGAAAAGTTCGGCATATTCGGCCCGCAACGCGGCTTTCTGCACCTTGCCCATCGTGTTGCGCGGCAATTCGTCGATGATCATCACCTTCTTGGGCTGCTTGAATCTGGCCAGCCTGTCCGAGAGGTCGGCGATGATCGCATCCGGGTCCGGTTCGGCCCCTTCGGCGCGCGCGATCACGGCCACCACGCCTTCGCCGAAATCGGGATGCGGCACGCCGATCACGGCGCTTTCCAGAACGCCCGGCATCTCGTCGATCAGCAGTTCGACCTCCTTGGGATAGATGTTGAAGCCGCCCGAGATGATCAGATCCTTGCCGCGTCCCACGATCACCACATAGCCGTCCGGATCGATCATGCCCAGATCGCCGGTTCGGAACCAGCCATCCGGCGCCAGATCCTCGGCCGTCTTGTCGGGCATTCGCCAATAGCCCTGGAACACGTTATCGCCGCGAACCTCGATCTGGCCTATCTCGCCGCGCGACAGCAAGGATCCGTCCTCGCCGGTGATCCGCAGCGCGACGCCGGGCAGCGGAAAGCCCACCGTGCCCGCCCGCCTCTCGCCCTCATAGGGGTTCGAGGTGTTCATGTTGGTTTCCGTCATGCCATAGCGTTCGAGAATCCGGTGCCCGGTCCGATCCTCGAAGGCGCGATGCGTCTCGGCCAGCAGCGGTGCGCTGCCCGAGGTGAACAGCCGCATCTTCTGCACCAGTTCGCCGGTAAAATCGGGCCGGTCCAGCAGGCGGGTGTAGAAGGTCGGCACGCCCATCATGCTGGTCGCCCGCGGCAGCAGCTCGATCACCTGGGCCGCATCGAATTTCGGCAGCCAGATCATCGCCCCGCCGGCCAGCATCAGCACGTTCGAGGCGACGAACAACCCATGCGTGTGAAAGATCGGCAGCGCGTGCAGCAGCACGTCCTCCGAGGTGAAGCGCCAGGCATCGGCCAGCACGCGCGCGTTCGACAGCAGGTTGTCATGGCTCAGCATGGCGCCCTTGGACCGGCCGGTCGTGCCCGAGGTGTAAAGGATCGCCGCCAGATCATCGCCCCGGCGTGGCACCGGGTTCTGCACCTCGGCATGGCAGATCGCGGCCTCGATCAAGTCGCCCTCGCCATCCGCGTCCAGCGTCATCAGCTTGCCGCCATCGGGCAGGAAGTCGTCGCGCCGGGCCGCGCGGGCGGGATCGCAGACGACAAGCGCGGGTTCGGCATCGCCGACGAAATAGGCGATCTCGGCCGGGGTATAGGCCGTGTTCAGCGGCAGAAAGACCGCGCCCGCGCGGATCGTCGCCAGATAGAGGGCCAGCGCCTCGGGTGATTTCTGGACCTGCACCGCCACCCGGTCGCCGGGCTTCACGCCCTGCGCCGTCAGCAGGTTCGCAAGCCGGCCCGACAGGCGATGGATGTCGTCATAGGACAGGCTTGATCCGTCCGGCAGGATCAGGAAATCGCGCGCCTCGCCCTTGTGCGGGGCCATCAATGCGTCGAAAAGCGTGTTCGTCATGTCTTGCTGTCCGTTTTGGTCCGTCTGCCGGCCGGGGCGGCCTCGATCTCGGCCTTGCGCGCGATGTCCTGCAACCGCTTCGGCGCGGCGATGATACCGCGTTCGGTGAAATCGTCGTGCTGGGCCTCGATCCGGCGCCGGTCATAGAGGTAGTTGACCATCATCCCGAGGCTTTGCCTCGTTCCCCGGTCCGAAATGTCGGCGCCGGCGATCAGTCGGTGCGCCTCGGCGCCGTTGCCCAGGTGAAAGCGGGCCACCGGATCGCGGGGCCGGCCTTTGGCATCCTTGGCCAGCAGAAGGTAGCGCGCGGTCTGTGCGGTCAGCGGGCCGGGCTGCGGATCGCGCAGCAGGGCGGTGGCCTCGGCCTCGCCCGCGGCGGCCCGTTCCTCCAGCCAGGCGCGCAGGCCGGGAATCGGCGACAGCGTGACGAAGGTCGCCAGTTCGGGCAATTCGCGGGACAGTTCGGCGACCACGTTCTTGATCAGCAGATTGCCGAAACTGATGCCCGCCAGCCCCGACTGGCAGTTCGATATGGAATAGAAGACGGCCGTATCGGCGTCTTCGGGGTCCAGCGGTGCACGGCTTTCGTCGATCAGCGCCTGCACGGAATCGGGCAGCCCGCGGGTCAGCGCGACCTCGACGAAGATCAGCGGCTCGTCGGGCATGGCGGGATGCATATAGGCATAGCAGCGCCGATCCACCGGCAGGACCCGGCGCTGAAGATCGCGGAAATCGCGGATCTCGTGGACCGCCTCGTATTCGATCAGCTTTTCCAGCAGCAAGGCCGGGCTGTGCCAGTCGATGCGCAGCAATTGCAGAAATCCGCGATTGAACCAGGATCGCAGCAGGTGACGGAAATCGGCATCGACGCGGGCAAAGGTCCGGTCGCGGCCCGTCAGCCGCAGCAGGTCGGCGCGCATCCCCACCAGCCGGACGGTCCCGCCCTGCGCCATGTTCAGCCGCCGCAGCAATTCCTGGCGCGGAGGCTCGGCCAAGCGCGACAGGGCTTCCAGATCGGCGGGCGATCCCTTGTCCAGCCAGACCTTTGCAGCCCGGGCCAGCGCCGCGTGGTCGGGGTCGAAACCGTCGCGCAGGCCCTCGAAGAAGATGCGCTTTTCGGGATCGTCCAGCGCGGCATAGCCCGCCAGGATATCCGCCGCGACCGCCATGCCGCGGGTTTCCGATTGCAGTTCCGTCAGCGCGCGCGCGGCCCCGATCAGCGCATCCGGCGCCGGCGGCGGCGTGCCCTTGCCGCGCCGCCAGCCGGAACTGACGACAAGGCTGCTGAGGCGGTCATAGAGCTGCGCCGTCAGCGTCATAGCGCGGGCCCCATGATCAGATCCGGCAGGAACAGGGCGATCTGCGGAAAGATCGACAGCAGCACCATGCCCAGCACCATCATCCCGACGAAGGGCAGCGAGCCGTAGAGAATGTCGCGCAGCGAAATCTGCGGCGCGATCCCGTTGATGACATAGAGGTTCAGCCCCACCGGCGGCGTGATCAGCCCGATCTCCATGTTGATCGTCAGGATGACCGCGAACCAGTAGGGATCGAAGCCCGCCGAATCGAGGATCGGCATCAGGATCGGCGCCGACATCAGGATGATGGCGACCGGCGGCAGGAAGAAGCCCGCGACCAGCAGAAAAAGCTGGATCACGATCAGCAGGATCCAGCGATTGACCTCCAGATCGGCGATGGCACCGGCGACGGTCTGGGTGATGAACAGCGAGGACAGGGCAAAGGCGAACAATTCGGCCGCACCGATGATCAGCATGATCATCACCGCCTCGCGGATGGTGTCGCGGAAGATCGCGATCATCGGGCCCGCCCGCCACATCCGGTAGATGATCGCGACCAGCAGGATGCAGATCAGCGCGCCGGTGCCGGCCGCCTCCGAGGGCGTGGCGACGCCGCCATAAAGCACGAACAGGATGGCGGCCACGATCAGCAGGAAGGGCAGCACGCGGGGCAGGTTCTCAAGCCGTTCGGCCAGCGAATAGCGCCGCGTCACATCGCCAAGCGCGATCCCCTTGCGCCAGCAATCGATAAGCGCCCAGGCCATGAACAGCACCGTCAGCATCAGCCCCGGCAGCAGCCCGGCCAGAAACAGCCGCCCGATAGAGGTCTCGGTCGATATGCCGTAGACGATCATCGTGACCGAGGGCGGGATCAGGATGCCCAGCGTGCCGCCCGCCGCGATGGATCCGGCGGCCAGGCTGTCGGGATAGCCGCGCTTGGTCATTTCCGGGATGCCCATCTTGCCGATGGCGGCACAGGTTGCGGGGCTGCTGCCCGACAGCGCGGCAAACAGCGCGCAGGCGCCGATATTGGACATGACCATGCCGCCCGGCACCCGGTAAAGCCAGCGGTCCAGCGCTTCGTACAGATCCCTGCCCGCGGGCGAACTGGCGACGGCGGCGCCCATCAGGATGAACATCGGCACCGAGACCATGCCGAAATTGGCCAGCCCGGCGAAGAAGGTTTCGGACAGACCACCGATGGCGCTGAACCCCTCGGACAGGACCAGCGCCGCGACCGCGACGAAGCCAAGCGCGAAGGCGATGGGTGTGCCCGCGCCCAGCAGGCCCAGCATCGTGACCAGAACGGCGATACCCGCCATGGACGGAGACATCAGACCTCCTTGCCGGGCGTCTCGCCCGTGATCGCCATCAGCATCTGCACGATCAGTTGCAGCATCATCAGCCCCATCGCGAAAGGCACCGGCCAGAACGGGATCCACAGAGGCAGCGCCCAGATCGTGTCGGTCGTCCAGCCGCGCGAGGCGGCCTCGTAGAGAAAGACGAAACCGGACCAGGCCAGCGCGCCGACAAAGCCCAACGAGGCCAGCCCCGAGATCAGCGCGAAGACCCGCCGCAGCCCCGGACCGGCCGCCTCGACCAGCAGATCGACCCCGACATGGCCGCGCAGCGCCAGCACGTAGGGGCTGCCCAGCATCATCGCCGCCGTGGTGGCGTAGATGACGAATTCGGTCTGCCACACGGTCGAGGCGCCCAGAACATAGCGGGAAAACACCATCTGCGTCACCACGACCGTCGCCGCGGCCAGCAGCATCATCGCAAGCAGGCCGCTGAGCCGGGCAAGACCGTTCAGAAGCCGCAGAAGGCCGCTCATCGCCACCCTCCGCGGCTTCCCGTTCCGCGGGTCATCGCCAGGATCATTCGACCGCCATCGCCTGGTCGATCAGATCCTTGCCGCCCTCGACCTCGTTCGAGAAATTCTTGTACGAGGTATCCTGAGCGATCTTCAGCCAGGCATCGAAATTCTCGGGCGACATGGTGACGACCTCGACCCCGGCCTTCTCGAAGGTGTCCACCATCTTGCTGTCCAGCCCGGCGGCCTGTTCGGCGAACCATTCCTCGGCCCGCTGGCCGGCATCCTTCAGCGCCTGCTGCTGTTCCGGGGTCAGCCGATCGAACGTCTTCTTCGAGATCAGGACCGGTTCATACATGAACCACAAGGCGTTTTCACCCGGTGCGGTCAGGCATTTGGCCTGTTCATACAGCCGGTAGCTGACCATCGACCCCGACGAGGTATTGGCCGCGTCCAGAACGCCGGTCTGCATCCCGGTATAGATCTCGGACGAGGGCATCGAGGAAATCGAGGCGCCCGCGCCGACCAGCATCTGCTCGAAGGCCGGTCCCGCCGCCCGCGTCACCTGGCCCGAAATCGTGTCCGGCGCGGTGATGCAGTTCTTCTTGCTGACGAAACCTCCGGCAAGCCAGGCATCCGACAGGACCATGGCCCCGTTATCCTCGATCAGCTTGTGGATCGTGTCCATGAAGGGCGAATCGTTCAGCCGCGCGGCGCGTTCGTGGTTGCGCACCAGTCCCGGCATCAGCGTCACGCTGAATTGCGGCACCCGTCCCGCCGCGTAGTCCAGCGGGAACGAGGTCATGTCCAGTTGCCCGCTGGTCAGCGCGCTCCATTGTTCCTTGGCCTTGTAAAGCGATTCACCCGGATAGACGCGGATTTCCAGATCGACGCCGGCATCGGCCACGTCCTTGGCGATCATCTGCATCATCTCGTCGCGGGCATCGCCCTTGCCGCCCGGAAACTGGTGGCTGGCTTTCAGAACCTCGGCCCCGGCGGCCAGCGGCATCGCGACACTCAGCGCCAGAACGGCGCAGGTTGACTTGAACTTCATCTTTCCTCCCTCGGGCGGAGCCCGCCCCGTTTCGCCGCGTCGGACGCGGCTGTTCATTCTCCCGGTGCTCATTCTGTCTCGACTTTTGTGTATACACAAGCAATAATTATGCACACAAACAGAAAGGATCGTGATGGCCAGCGCCGCCGACGACATCAGCGAGAGGCTGGAGGCCGAGATCGTCGAAGGCGTCCTGCCCCCCGGCACGCGACTGGAAGAGCCCGCCCTGGCCGAGCGTTTCGGCGTCTCGCGCACGCCGGTGCGCGAGGCATTGCAGCGCCTGTCGGCATCGGGGCTGGTCGAACTGAAGCCGCGCCGGGGAACGCAGGTGCTGAACCCCTCGATCGGACGCATCGTCGAGATGTTCGAGGTGATGGCGGAACTGGAGGCCGTCTGCGCCCGGCTTTGTGCGCGACGCGGCGACCCCGACCTGTTTGCGGATCTGCGCGGCTGGCTGGCCCGCTGCGCGGCGGCGGCCGATACCGGCGACGCCTCGGCCTATTATACCGCGAACAAGGGCTTTCACAGCGCCATCTATCGCGGATCGGGCAACCTGTTCCTGTCCCAGCAGGCCGAATTGCTGCATCTGCGGCTGACGCCCTTTCGCCGTCAGCAACTGCGTCTGCCCCGCCGCCTGCGTCAGTCGCTGGCCGAACACGGACGGATCGTCGCCGCCATCGAGGCGGGCGACGCCGCGGCGGCCGAGGCCGCGCAGCGCGCCCATATCCTGATCCAGGGCGAACGCTTTGCCGATCTTCTGGCCCAGCATGGCAGCGGCCGGGAATGAGGCATCGGTCAGCGCGGGCTCGGGTGGCGGCGACAGCAATGTCGCGGCCGCGCGCCAGGCCGCAGGGCGGGGCTGAATGACGATGGCGGGCTGAGCAGAGTCCATATCGTGGACGCATGTCATTCGATTCTTTGCCGGGATTTTCTTCTTGCCCGGCAGGCTTTCCCTGCCTAACGTCCGGCCCCGGGAACGGCCGTCCATATCGTGGATGGCGGCGCCGGGGGGCGCCAGGGAGAGGATCGCGGATGCAGCTGGCTGATGAGCCGGATGCCGAGCTGGCGCTTGGCGGGGTCGAATCACTGTCACAGCCCAGGCGGGCGGAATCCTGGATGCGGCCGGTCGAGCTGGCCTCGGCGGCGCTGCTGGTGGTGATGATCGTCACGGTCCTGGCCAATGTCACCTCGCGCTATCTGTTGAACAAGCCGCTGATCTGGGGCGACGAGGTTGCCTCGATCGCATTCATCTGGATGGCGATGTTCGGCGCGGCGCTGGCGGTGGATCGCCACGAACACATGCGGCTGACGGTGTTCCTGCCGATGCTGCCCGCGCCCCTGACCCGCTGGGTCGAGGTGGCGGGGCAGGCGCTGGTGGCGGTGCTGCTGCTGCGGCTGCTGCCGGTCGCCGCCAGCTATGCCTACGAGGAAAGCTACGTCACCTCGCCCGCCTTGGGAATTCCGATGTCGTGGCGGGCCTCGGCGCTGCCGGCAGGGATCGGGCTGATGGCGGTGCTGACGGTCCTGTCGGTGATCCGCACCCGCGAATGGCGCCGGATCGCGGTCAGCCTTGCGGTTTTCGCGGCGATCGCCGGACTGCTGTGGTTGGCGAAGCCCGCCCTGATGGGGATCGGCAACTGGAACCTGCCGATCTTTCTGGGCCTTGTGGTCGGGCTGCTGCTGGTCGCGGGCGTGCCCATCGCCTTCTGCTTCGCTCTGGGCACGCTGGCCTATCTGACCTTCGCCACCCGCTCGCCGGTCTTCGTGATGATCGGACGGATCGACGAGGGGATGTCGTCGATCATCCTGCTGTCGGTGCCGGTCTTCGTGCTGCTGGGCTGCATTCTGGACGCGACCGGCATGGGCCGCGCCATCGTCAGTTTCCTGGCGTCGTTCCTGGGGCACGTGAAGGCCGGGATGAGCTATGTCCTGCTGGGATCGCTGTTTCTGGTTTCCGGGATTTCGGGGTCGAAGGTGTCGGACATGGCCACCGTCGCCCCGGCGCTGTTTCCCGAAATGAAGCGGCGCGGCCATTCGGTGCCAGAGATGACGGCCCAGATGGCGGCGGGCGCGGCGATGGCCGATACGGTGCCGCCCTCGATCGTGCTGATCGTGCTGGGCTCGGTCGCGGGCGTATCGATTGCGGGGCTGTTCACGGCCGGGCTGTTCATCGCGATGGTGCTGCTGGTCGCGCTGGCGGTGCTTGCCCGCTGGAAGGCGCGGGCCGAGGACATGTCGGCGGTCCGCCGCGCCACCTGGGGCGATGCCGGCCGGGCGGCGGTGATCGCCGTGCCGGCGCTGGTCCTGCCCTTCATGATCCGCGGCCTGGTCGGCGGCGGCGTGGCCACCGCGACCGAGGTTTCGACCGTCGCCGTGCTCTATGCCTGGGTCGCCGGGATCGTGCTTTACGGCGGCATCCCGATGCGCCGGATCACGCCGATGCTGGTGGAAACCGTCGCCATGTCGGGTGCGATCCTGCTGATTTTGGGCGCGGCCTCGGCGATGGCCTGGGGGCTGACGCAATCGGGCTTCGCGCGCGATCTGCTGACCTTCGTCACCGGTCTGCCGGGCGGTGCGGCGACCTTCATTCTGGCCAGCATCGTGATCTTTCTGGTGCTGGGCTGCGTGCTGGAGGGTCTGCCCGCCATCGTGCTGCTGGCGCCGATCATGTTTCCCATCGCGCGCGGCCTCGGCATCCACGACATCCACTACGCGATGATCGTCGTGACCGCGATGAATATCGGTCTGATGGCGCCGCCCATCGGCATCGGTTTCTACATCGCCTGCAAGATCGGCGGGGCCGAGGCCGATCAGGTCATGGCCCGCGTCTGGCCCTATCTGGCCGCGCTGATGGTCGGTCTGGCCGTGATCGCCGCGATTCCGCAATTCTCGACCGCGTTTCTATGATCCAAGGGAGGACATGATCATGAAATTCAACCGCCGTTCGCTGGTTCTGGGGGCCTCGGCCGGGGTGCTGGCCTCGCCGTTCATCCGGCTGCGCCCTGCCAATGCCGCCGAATTCACCATGAAGCTGGCCAACAACCAGCCGCTGGAACACCCGACCAATATCCGCGCCGCCGAGGCGGTCAAGGCCATTGCCGAACAATCCGACGGCCGCGTCGATGTGCAGGTCTTTCCATCGAACCAGCTGGGCGCGGATACCGACGTGCTGAGCCAGTTGCGCGCCGGCGGGGTCGAATTCTTCCTGCTGTCGCCGGTGATCCTGTCGACGCTGGTGCCCAATGCCTCGATCAACGGTATCGGCTTCGCCTTCCCGGATTACGATGCCGTCTGGAAGGCGATGGATGGCGAACTGGGCGCTTATGAGCGCGGCCAGATCGAGGATGCGGGCCTGGTCGTGATGGAGAAGATCTGGGATAACGGCTTTCGCCAGACGACCACGTCGACCAAGCCGATCGAGGGGCCGGCCGATCTGGAAGGCTTCAAGATCCGGGTTCCCGTCTCGCCGCTCTGGACCTCGATGTTCACCGCTTTCGGATCGGCGCCGACCTCGATCAACTTCGCCGAGGTCTATACCGCATTGCAGACCGGCGTCGTCGACGGGCAGGAAAACCCGCTGGCCATCATCAAGGTCGCCAAGATGTGGGAGGTGCAGAAATATGTCAGCATGACCAACCACATGTGGGACGGGTTCTGGATGCTGGCCAACCGCCGCGCCTGGGGCGCCCTGCCCGAGGATCTGCAACAGATCGTGGCCGAGAACTTCAACAAGGCAGGCATGGACCAGCGCCAGGACGTGATGCAGTTGAACGCCGATCTGCGGGGCGAACTGGAGGGGCAGGGTCTGGTCTTCAACGATGTCGATCCCAAGCCGTTCGAGGACAAGCTGCGCGAGGCGGGCTTTTACGCCGAGTGGAAGAAGACCTATGGCGACGAGGCCTGGGCGATCCTGGAATCGGCGGTCGGCCGCACGCTGTAATCCGCGATGCAGACCGGCGCCCGGCATCGACACGACCCCGAGCCCGCTCCGGCGGGGTCGGGCGCGCAATCCGTCGAACGGGCGCTGGCGCTGCTGTCGCTGGTCGGGCGTGGCGGCGATGCGGGCCGCGGGCTGGCCGGGCTGGTCAGCGAAACCGGCCTGTCGCGCCCGACGGCGCGGCGGCTGCTGATGGCGCTGGCCGGTGCGGGACTGATCGAACAGGACGGCGCGACGCGGCGCTATCATCTGGGCCCCGAGGCGTTTCTGCTGGGATCATTGGCGGCGTCGCGGCACGGCATGCTGAACCACGCGGCCGACAATCTGCGCCGTCTGGCGCGGGCGACCGGCGACACTGCCTTCATCTCGGTTCCGCAAGGCGATCATATCCTGTGCCTGCACCGCGAGGACGGCGATTTTCCGATCCGCACCCATGCGTTGCAGAAGGGCGACCGCAATCCGCTGGGGGTGGGCGCCGGCGGTCTGGCGGTGCTGGCCGCCATGCCCAAGGCGCGTGCCGATGCGGTTCTGGCGCGGTTGCAGGACGCGCTGCGGCAAAGGATGGGCGCAGCCTCGGATCGTCTGGGCGCCGATGTGGATCTGGCGCGGGAACGCGGCTATGCCGTCAATCCGGGACGGGTCGTGGCCGGTTCATGGGGCATCGGCGTGGCGATCCTGTGGCCCGACGGCACCCCCGCCGCCGCGCTGTCGCTGGCCGCGATCGAGGCCCGGATGGGTTCCGATCGCCAGCCGCGGCTGGCGGCCCTGCTGCACGACGAGGCGCGGCTGATCGAGGCGGCACTGGCCGCCGGCAGAAAGGAACGGCAATGATGCAGAATGATCCGCTGATCGTTGGCTGGGCACATACGAAATTCGGCAAGTCCGAGGCCCCCGACACGATGGCCCTGATGGCCGAGGTGGCGCGGCCGGCGCTGGACCATGCCGGGATCCCGCCCGACGCGGTGGACGGCATCTTCGCGGGGGTCTGGAACAACGGTTTCAGCCGGCAGGATTTTCAGGGTGCGCTGGTTGCGATGGGCACACCGGAACTGGCGGGCGTGCCCTTCATGCGGACGGAGAACGCCTGCGCCACCGGCTCGGCCGCGCTGTATGCGGCGGCGGATTTCATCGCTTCGGGGCGGGGCCGCACGGCGCTGGTGATCGGGGCCGAGAAGATGACCGCGACCCCCGTGGCCGAGGTCGGCGACATTCTTCTGGCGGCCAGCTACGTCGCCGAGGAGGCCGATGTCGAGGGCGGCTTCGCAGGCGTCTTCGGCCAGATCGCCGGCAGCTATTTCCAGCGCCACGGCGACCGGTCCCACGAGATGGCGATGATCGCCGCCAAGAATCACGAAAACGGGATGCGCAATCCCCATGCCCACATGCAGAAGGATTTCGGCATCGATTTCTGCAACACGATTTCCGACAAGAACCCGCGCGTGGCCGGGCCGCTGCGGCGCACGGATTGCTCGCTGATCTCGGACGGGGCGGCGGCGATCGTGCTGGCCGATGTGGAAACCGCCGCCGGGCTGGCGCGGGGGATCGGGTTCCGGGCGCGGGCTCAGGCGGGCGATCTGCTGGCCCTGTCGCGGCGCGACCCGATCGCTTTCGAGGGCGCGCACCGGGCATGGGCCGCGGCACTGGCTCGGGCCGGGCTGGCGATCCATGATCTGGATCTGGTCGAGACGCATGATTGTTTCACCATCGCCGAGATGATCGAATACGAGGCGATGGGGCTGGCCCCCGCCGGGCAGGGCTGGCGGGCGATCCGCGACGGCGTGACCCGGTTCGACGGGGCGCTGCCGGTCAACCCCTCGGGCGGGCTGAAATCGCGCGGCCATCCGATCGGCGCGACCGGCGTCAGCCAGCACGTCATGGCCGCGATGCAGTTGATGGCCGAAGGCGGCGCCATGCAGGTGCCGGATGCGGCGCTTGCGGGCGTGTTCAACATGGGCGGGGCGGCGGTCGCGAATTACTGTTCCATCCTGGAGCGGGTGAGATGAGCCCGTTGCAGCCGCCGGTTTCGACACGGGTGATGAACCTGGCCACCTTCCTGACGCAAGCGGCGCGGCGGGTGCCGCAGGACGTGGCGCTGGTCATGGGCGATGCGCAATGGACCTGGGCCCAGTTCGAGGCGCGGACCGATGCGCTGGCCCTGGCCTTGCAGGACATGGGCCTGGACAAGGGCGACCGGGTGCTGTGCCAGTCGCAGAACTGCATGGAGATGATGCAGGCCATGTTCGCCGTCTGGCGCGCGGGCGGCGTCTGGGTGCCCGCGAATTACCGCCAGACGCCCGAGGAACTGGTCTATCTGACCGAAAGCTCGGGCGCGCGGTTCATGATCTGCAATGCGCGTTTCCCCGATCACGCGGCGGCCTGCGCCGGGGCCGCGCCGGACCTGCGCCTGCTGGCTTTCGGGGATGCCGATTTCGGCCCCTCCGTAAGCGCGCTGACCGAGGCGCATCTGGGCCGGCATCCGCAGGTGGCGGCGGTGGATCGCGACGATCCCTGCTGGTTCTTCTTCACCTCCGGCACGACCGGGCGGCCCAAGGCATCGGTGCTGACCCATGGGCAGATGGCCTTTGTCGTCACCAGCCATCTGGCCGACCTGATGCCGGGGCTGACGCCCGAGGATGCCTCGCTGGTCGTGGCGCCGCTGTCGCACGGCGCCGGGGTGCATCAACTGACCCAGGTGGCCCGCGCGGTGAAGACGGTGCTGATGCCATCGGACAAGTTCGACGTGGCGACGGCCTGGAAACTGGTCGAGGTCTGGCGCGTCTCGACCATCTTCACGGTGCCGACGATCCTGAAGATGCTGGTCGAGGATGAAAGCCTGGACCATTTCGATCATACCTCGCTGCGCTACGTCATCTATGCCGGCGCACCGATGTATCGCGAGGATCAGAAACGCGCCTTGGCCGCGCTTGGGCCGGTCCTGGTGCAGTATTTCGGGCTGGGCGAGGTGACGGGCAACATCACCGTCCTGCCCACATGGCTGCACAGCGCGGATGACGATGCCCGCGAAGGCACCTGCGGCTTTCCCCGGACCGGCATCGAGGTGCAGGTGCAGGACGATCAGGGCCGCGCGCTGCCGCCCTTCGAGACGGGCGAGTTGTGCGTGATCGGCCCGGCGGTCTTCGCGGGCTATTTCGACAACGCAGATGCGAATGCCAAATCCTTTCGCGACGGCTGGTTCCGCACCGGCGATCTGGGCCACATGGATGCGCAGGGCTTCGTCTATATCACCGGGCGGGCGTCGGACATGTATATCTCGGGTGGCTCGAACGTCTATCCGCGCGAGATCGAGGAAAAGATCCTGACCCATCCGGCGATCTCCGAGGTCGCGGTGCTGGGCGTGCCCGACCGCAAATGGGGCGAGGTCGGCTGGGCGATCTGCGTCTGCCGCCCCGGCGAAAGCGCGACCGAGGACGGGGTGAAGGATTTCCTGGCGGACAGGATATCGGGATACAAGCGGCCCCACCGGGTGCTGTTCTGGCCGGAACTGCCGAAATCGGCCTATGGCAAGATCACCAAGAAGCTGATCCGCGAGGCGCTGGAGGCGCAATCCCTGCTGGACCGCGCATGAAGGGCCGCATGATCCATCCCGGCCCGCGCGCCACGGCGCGGGTGCAGGCCGTCCGTGCGAGGCTGCGGCGGGTTTCGGGCCGGGTTCGCGCCGGTCAGGGCGTGATGGACGCGGTGGCCGCGATCTTCGAGGCTGCGGGCTGCCGGGGCGGGATGCTGCGGCTGGACGGCGCTGTCTGCGATCCGCTGCATTACGTTCTGCCGGCATTCTCGCGCGACGGGCTTCACGCGGCCTGGTATTCGGACCGGATCGCGCTGGAGGGGCCGACCCTTGTCGGACCGGCCACGGCCATCATCGGGCAAAAGGATGGCGCCACGTTCCTGCATTGCCACGGCATCTGGCAGGATCGCATGGGCCATCTGCTGCCGCTGGATTCGGTGCTGGCCAGGGATGCCGTCCTGCACGGGATCGGCAGCGACGATGCCTGGTTCGAGGCCCTGCCCGATGCCGAAACCGCCTTTACCCTGTTCCAGCCGCAGGGCGGTGGCACCGGCGGCGGGCTTCTGGCGCGGCTGCGGCCGGGCGAGGACGTGGCGACGGCCATTGCCTCGCTCTGCGCCGAGCACGCGATCACCGATGCCCGCATCCACGGCGTCGGCAGCATCGACCATATCCGCTTTCAGGATGGCGCTTGCGTCGATTGCATGGCGACCGAACTGCATTTCGCGGGTGCGGTGCTGCGCGATGGCCGCCCGCATCTGCCCATCGAGGTCGTCGATACCGATGGCCTTGTCCATTCGGGCGTTCTGGCCGAGGGTGCAAACCCGGTCGGCGTCACCGTCGAAATCGTCATCGAACCGGAGGAAATGTCATGAGCCATGAGGCAAAGGTCGCATTGGTCACGGGGGCCGCGCGCGGCATCGGGCTGGCCAGCACGGAGCTGTTTCTGGAACAGGGCTGGCGCGTCGTCATGGTCGATCGGGACGCCGAGGAACTGACCAGCGCCGCCGCCGCCCTGAAGGGCGTGCATGTCATTGCCGCCGACATTTCGGACCGCGAACAGGTTCAGGCGATGGCGGCCGAGGCGTTGCAGGTCTTTGGCAGGGTGGACGCGCTGGTCAACAATGCCGGCGTGGCCCTGTTCGGCCGGGTCGAGAACACCGGTTACGAGGCCTGGCGCGAGGTCATGCAGACCAATCTGGACGGGGTTTTCCTGTGCTCGCAGGCGCTGGTTCCGGCGCTGACCGACAGCAAGGGCGCAATCGTGAACATCGCCTCGATTTCGGGGCTGCGCGCCTCGACCCTGCGGGTGGCCTATGGCACCTCGAAGGCGGCGGTGATCCACATGACCAAGCAATTCGCCGTCGAACTGGGCGAAAAGGGCATCCGTGTGAATTGCATCGCCCCCGGTCCGGTGCGCACCAAGCTGGCGATGGCGGTTCACGCGCCGGAAATCATCGCGGCCTATTACGACGCCATTCCGCTGAACCGCTACGGCGAGGCACGCGAGATCGCCGAGGGGATCGTGTTTCTGGCCTCTGGCAAGGCCAGCTTCATCACCGGGCAGGTTCTGGCCGTCGATGGCGGTTTCGATGCGGCGGGGGTCGGCCTGCCCGCTCTGCGGCGTGGCGAGGGCTAGAAACCGGGGCGGCAGGGACCGCGTTGGACAGCGGACATCGCGACAGGAGGATGCCATGACCACCAACCATGTGCCTTTCGACATTCCCGAGGATCTGCGCCGCGGGCTGGCGGTCGAGGCCGCGCGTTCGGGCAAGAGCCAGTCACGGATCGTGGCCGAAGCGCTGGAAAAGGCCGGGATCGACCGGGTCAGCGCCGATGATATGGACAAGCTGATGCACGGATCGCAATAGGCCGCCCGGCTCTGGCCCCGGTTCGCGTAATCTGCAAGTTTGTCCGGCGACATCTGAATGTGCCGAAGGAGGGCGGACAGTGAAATTCTTGCGTTATGGCGAAGCCGGGGCCGAACGGCCCGGGCTTCTGGACCGCGATGGCCGCATCCGCGACCTGTCGGACCATATCGACGATCTGCGCGGCGCGGTGCTGGGCGATCTGGCTGCGCTTTCCGGGCTGGATCCGGCCTCGCTGCCGCTGGTCGAGGGCGCGCCCCGCCTGGGGCCGCCGGTCGCCGGCACCGGCAAGATGATCTGCATCGGGCTGAACTATGCCGATCACGCCGCCGAATCCGGCATGGCCGTGCCGCCCGAGCCGGTGATCTTCATGAAGGCCACCAGCGCCATCTGCGGCCCCGACGATCCCATCGTGATCCCGCGCGGCAGCGAAAAGACCGATTGGGAGGTCGAACTGGCCGTCATCATCGGCAAGACCGCGAAATATGTCGGCGAGGCCGAGGCGATGGATCACGTCGCAGGCTTCGCAATCGCCAACGACGTGTCCGAACGCGCGTTTCAGGCGGAACGCCAGGGTCAGTGGACCAAGGGCAAGAGCTGCGACAATTTCGGACAGATCGGCCCCTGGCTGGTCACTCCGGACGAGGTCGCCGACCCGCAGGCGCTGGCCATGTGGCTGAAGGTCAATGGCGAGACGCGCCAGGACGGATCGACCGCGACCATGGTCTACAAGGTTCCGTTCCTGATCCATTACCTCAGCCAGTTCATGTCGCTGCATCCGGGCGACGTGATTTCGACCGGGACTCCGCCCGGCGTCGGGATGGGGATGAAGCCGCCGCGCTATCTGAAGGCGGGCGATGTGATTGAACTGGGCATCGAGGGGCTGGGATCGCAGCGCCAGGATGTGGTGGCGGATTGAAAAGGATCGCGACATGACGCCAGAACTTGTGCAAATCTCGCCCCTGCGGGCCATCGTTTCCGAGCGGCTTTCCGAAAAATTCGTGATCCACCGGTTGTGGGAGGCGGAAGACCCCGATGCGCTGCTGGCCCAGATCGGGCCGCGCGTGCGCGGCCTTCTGGCGGGCGGCACGCGGATCGACGGGTCTTTCATGGACCGTCTGCCGGCGCTGGAAATCATCGCCGCGTTCGGTGTCGGCTACGACCAGATCGACGCCGAGGCGGCGGCCGGGCGCGGCGTGGTGGTGACGCATACACCCGACGTTCTCAGCGACGAGGTGGCCGATATCACCATTGCTCTGCTGATCGGCACGATCCGGCGCCTGCCGCAGGCGCAGGATTACCTGCGCGCCGGGAAATGGGCGGAGCAGGGGGCCTTTCCGCTGACCGCCAGCCTGCGCGGACGCAAGGTCGGCATTTTCGGGCTGGGCCGGATCGGCAAGGCGATCTGGAAGCGGCTGGATGCGATGGGGCTGGAAGTCGCCTATTGCGGACGAAACCGCCAGGACCTGCCGCTGAATTATTTCGACGACATCACCGAACTGGCCCGTGCCTGCGATGTCCTGATCCTGGCCGCGCCGGGAACCGAGGAGACGCAGGGAATCGTCGATGAGGATGTTCTGGACGCCTTGGGCCGCGACGGGTTTCTGATCAATATCGGCCGGGGCGCCCTGGTGAACGAGGCCGATCTGGCGGCGGCGCTGGCCCAGGGCCGGATCGCCGGGGCCGGGCTGGACGTCTTCGCCGACGAACCGCACCCGCTGCCGGCACTGCTGGAGGCGCCCAACACCATGTTGCTGCCGCATGTCGCCTCGGCCTCGGACCATACGCGCGACGCGATGGGGCAATTGGTCGTGGACAACGTGACAAGCTGGTTCGAACGCGGCCGTCCGGTCACGCCGGTCCCGGAATCCCGATCGCTGTTGACGGAATAGGCCGGGCCGTCACTGTCCGGCCCGGCCCGCGGCTGGCCGCGATCGCGGCCCGACAGGATCAGCGGCCTATCGGCTGGCGGGTCACTGTTCGGCGATCTGCGAGGCGCCGGCATCGGACAGCGCGCGAAGGACAGCCTCGGTCGACAGGATCTCGGGCAGGACGATGCCTTCCGGCGCATTCGGGCCGTAGGCGACGTTGAACGGAATTCCGAACCGCCCGAAGCTTTCCAGATAGCGGGATATGGCTTCGTCGGGCCGCGTCCAGTCGGCCTGCATGGCGATGATGCCAGGTTCGCGCAGGCGCGAGACGACCGGCTCTCGGTCGAGGACAAGTGCCTTGTTCGCCTTGCAGGTCAGGCACCAGTCGGCGGTCACGTCCACGAAGACGACCTGCCCGGTCGAGACATGGCGGGGGATCGCGGCGCGGTCGAAAGCGGCCCAGTCGGTCGCCACGCCGGGAACGGACCTGCTGTCCGTATCGGACAGGAAACCCGCCACCGCGATCGCCAACACGACCAGCGCGGCGGAACCCGGAATCCTGATCACCGCCGGCACCCGGCCCAGCGACAAAAGCCCCGCCACCCCGATGCTGGCCAGCCCGACCCAGAGGGCGGTCCGCCGGCCCGCCACGCCGCCGAGAACCCAGAACAGCCACAGAGCCGTCGCTGCAAGCGCAAGGCCCAGGACCACCTTCAGCACGATCATCCAGCGCCCGGGCCTGGGCAGTCTTTGAACAAGTCGCGGAAAGGCGGCGACGACCAGGTAAGGAACGGCCAGGCCGGCCCCCAGGGCCGTGAAGACCACCACGATGTCGACAGCCCGCCCGGCCAGGGCAAAGGCGATCGCCGTGCCCAGCAGGGGGGCCGAACAGGGCGTGGCGAGAATGGCCGCAAAGGCGCCTGTCGCGAAATCGCCGCCATAGCCTTTTCCGCCGCCGGCACGGGCCAGCCGCGTCTGCCACGATGACGGCAGCGCAATCTCGAAAAAGCCGAACAGGTTCGCCGAAAAGACCACCAGCACGACCAGCATCACCGCCAGAAAGACCGGGTTCTGGAATTGCAGACCCCATCCCACGGTCAGACCGAAAGCCCTGATGGCAATCGTCGCTGCGGCGAGAATCCAGATGAACGCCATCACGCCAAGGGCCGAGACGGCAAATCCGCGGCGAATGCGCGGCAGCGACTGGCCGCCGGATTTGACCGCCGAGGACAGCTTGATCGACAGCACCGGCAGCACGCAGGGCATCACGTTCAGGATCAGGCCGCCGAGAAAGGCGACGACGGCGATCCAGGCCAGTTCATCCAGGCCGGGCACCAGTTCGGCGACGCTGAAGGGCGGCGGCGGGGCCGCGTCGGTCAATCCCGCCTGAATTGTGGCGGCACGCTCGCCGTCGGTGATCGTCACCTGCAACGCGGGAGGGTCATCCTGTGCCGCCAGGATCGGAAGCCGGGCCCAAAGCAGCCGCCCCCCGTCGCCCAGCCGTATATCGGGTTTGCCGAAGGCGGTGAATTCGCCCATTTCCGGAAAGACATCCGGCGTCCTGAACGGATCCTCGCTTCTTGCGGTCAGTGTCAGATTCGTCATCTCCGCATCCACGGATGCGGCGTCGATCGTGATTCCGCTTTCCGTGCCATCGTCCGGCACCCGCGCCGCATAGGACGAAATCAGGCTTGCGGAGGCCTGGTCGATTCCGCTGCCGCGCGGCAGGTCCAGCGAAAGGTCGAAATCCTGTGGAACGCAGACGGTCGAACAGGTCAGCAGGCTGACCCGGGCCCGCAATTCGACAGGGGCATCCGGATTCTTCAGCGTGATGCTGATCGGAAAGACGACCTCTTCATGATAGCCGAAATTCTCGATCCCGAAGGCGGTGAATCGCTGGGGCGCGGGCCACAGAAATTCGGTCTCTGCCACGTTGCTGGACCCCGACCAGTCGATCGAGGGCGGGATCCCGACCTCTCCGGGCGAGCGCCAGTAGGTCTTCCAGTCCTTGCCCAGTCGAAGATAAAGCCCCGCCGAGATCGTCCCTGCGCCCGGAGCGACGCCGTTTTCGGCCGTCAACAGGCGGGCTTCGATGGCCGGGTTGCTGAAACTGTCCGATTCCGCGGCCCAAGTGGCGGTTGCAGCGACGAAAGCCGCCATCAGGGCGACGATCAGGCAGCGGATGACCCGATCGACCCGGCCCGGGATGTTGTTTTTCACGTCTGTCGGCATACCGAAGTCCAGCCTTCCTCTTGTTCCTGGGCGGCGACATCCAGAAGGGTGCCTTCGCTGACCTCGCCCTGGATCGCCGTTCGGCCGATCACCGTCCCGGGCGTGCCGATGAAGGCCAGTATCCGGGCCAGTGCCGCGCTGTTTTCAAGGTCACGGATAACGCTGTCGCTGTCCATGTCCGCGAACATTTTCGCCTGGTCTATACCGATATCCTGCGCAAGAACGCGAAGATATTCGGGCGTGACCTGAAACGGCGTCTTCATGAGACGTTCATGGAACGCCGCATAGGCCCCCTGGATTCTTGCCGCCAGTGCCGCTTTCGCGGCCAGCGTCGAGGCCTGACCCAGAAGCGGCCATTCATGCACGATCACCCGGATGCCGGCGTCGGGACGCGCCTCGATGGCCGAAAGCCGCTTGGTCAGCACACGGCAATAGGGGCAGTAATAATCCGAAAAGAACGCCACCGGAACAGGCTGGCCGTCCCTCGGGGTTTCGCCATAGAGAGAGGCGCAGATATTCTGCCGGACCCTGGATTCGACATCCGCCAGGTTGCTTCGCGATTGCGGCTTCAACCCGAAGAACGGGTCAAAACCGGTCGAACTTTCGCCGCCCGCCAGCCGCCGGAAACCGGACGGGTCGTTCATCTTCTCGAAGACAAGCTTGTCCCCGCCCCAGCCCGGAACGATCCGAAAGCCGGCATACAATGCCGCGAGCCCGGAAAAAATCAGCAGCGTTCGTCGTTTCTCGGAGGTCATTTCGGCGGGTTCGCTTTCATTGCGATCGGTTCACAATCCCATTCGGCTTGCGGAGGCCAGGGCACCCGCGCGGCCATCGTCACGATTCCGCCCGAACCCGGGACGATCCCGGGAAGGCGGACAATATCAACCTGCGGCCCTGATGCCCAGCCGACGCGCAGTGGCCGGGGTTGGCTGCGCCGGGGCGCGCGGCCGCGTCCTCAGTGTCGCCATCTCGGCCGACGGAGGCCGGGTTTTTCCGTGACATCGCTGCATGTCCGGCCTTCTGCCTGTCCGGTGGATGGTCCGATCTCGTTGGCGACCTCCTGCGCGGGAAGGTCAATGCGACGAACCGATCCGGAATTCACTTTTATGTCAGGCTGATTGGGCTTGACCCTCCTGCGCTGGAAGGCGGTCACGGCTGATCGGAAGGGAACGGAAACGGCAGCGTCCGGAAGATAGCCGGTCGATGGATTCGACCGTGGACGTTTCCTTGTGGCCGGGATAGCCAGAACGCCGATGCCTGATCGCCCGATGACCGGCGCTGGAGAGGCGCGCAATTTCGTTTCGGTCGCGGGCAATTCCGGCGATTGGCAATTTCACCGACAGATGTCCGGTCGCGTCCCGGCGGGCATGATGACCTGGGAAGGGTGAGACGGATGCGAACATATTCAATCGTCGCCGCGCTGGTCCTGATCGCCGCCGGCATCGGTTTCGGGTTCTGGCGCCAGAGCGGAACGGATGCCGCCACGGGCGCGATGCCGGAAACCGTCGACATTGCGAAAGGTCAGCAGCTCTATGCCGAATCCTGCGCCGCCTGCCACGGCGCCAATCTCGAAGGGCAGCCCGATTGGCGCCAGGCCGGTCCCGACGGCGTTCTGCCCGCGCCGCCGCATGACGAGACGGGGCATACATGGCATCATGCCGACCGGATGCTTTTCGACTATACGAAACTGGGCGGCAAGGCGGCTCTTGCGCGTCAGGGCATGGATTTCGCCAGCGGAATGCCCGGTTTCGGCGACCAGTTGTCTGATGCCGAGATCTGGAACATCATCGCCTATATCAAATCGACCTGGCCCGAACGCGAGCGTGCGATCCAGGCCGAACGGAATGCTGACCCCGGTTAGCGGAAAGGACATAGAAATGCGATTCATTCGACATGCGGTCATGGCCACCAGCCTTGCGATCCTGCCGCTTGCCTCGGCGGCACAGGAGCCCAGCGACGAGCGGATCAAGGAACTGGCGTTGCAGGCCATCCGCGAAAATCCGCAGATCATCATCGAGGCGATCCAATCCCTGGAAGCCGATCAGGCCGCCGCGCAGTCGCAGGCGCAGTCGGATGTCCTGACGAACCAGCGCGATCTGCTTGAACGCGACCCGAATGCGCCGGTTCTCGGAAATCCGGACGGGGATGTGACCGTCGTCGAGTTCTTCGACTACAATTGCCCCTATTGCAGACGGGCCATGGCCGAGGTCGAGGGTCTTGTAGAAGACGATGAAAATGTCAGGCTTGTCTATCGCGAATGGCCGATCCTCGGGGAGGGATCGGTGTTTGCCGCGCGTGCCGCCCTGGCCTCGCGCGAACAGGGCAAATACGAGGAATTCCATCTGGCTCTGATGGGGATGCAGGGGCGGGCGGAAGAAGCCTCGGTGATGCGGATCGCGGAAGAGATCGGGCTGGATGTCGAGAAATTGCGCGCCGACATGGCCGCGCCGGAAGTCGACGAACATATCGCGACCTCCCGGCGGCTGACGCAGGCGCTTGGCTTCAACGGCACGCCGTCCTTCGTGATCGGCGACAACCTGGTTCCGGGCTTTGTCGAACAGGAACAGCTCGGCGCCCTGGTCGAGCAGGTGCGCAGCGCGGCGCAATAGGATCGACGGGCCGCTTCGGCGCCGGGCTGCCCGGCGCCGAACAGGACTCAGGTTGCGGCCGGATCCGCCACCTCGTAGCCCGCATCGCGGATCGCTTCGGATACGGCGCGGTCGCTGAGAAAGCTTTCGACCGAAACGGTGTGGCTGCCAAGATCGCAATTGACCTTCGCCGTCGGGTCAAGCGCCTTGACGGACTTTTCGATCGCCGCCGTGCAGTGACCGCAACTCATGCCGGGAACGCTGAAGTTGCTCATGTTCATCTCCTTTGTCTGCGCCGACAGGTGGGTGCTTCCAGCACGGGAAGGTCAAGGGGGAAACAAATTCGCCTCGAAACAGTTGACCTTCCAGTAGGTGGAAGCCTTATGTGACGATCCAGCAGTGTAGGAGACAACCATGCCAGCTTCACAAAATCTGCGGATCCCGGTCCAGAACATGTCCTGCGCGTCCTGTGTCGGTCGGGTCGATCGCGCGATTTCGGGGCTGCCCGGCGTCGATGAGGTCAATGTGAACCTTGCGGCGGAGACGGCGCAGTTCCGGATCGATTCCGCCGATCGCCTTCCGCAGGTGGTCCAGGCGCTGGACAGCGCCGGCTATCCCGCCCGCACCCGGAAGGTGCGTCTTGCCATTTCGTCCATGTCCTGTGCGTCCTGCGTCGGCCGCGTCGACAAGGCGCTGGCGGCCGTTCCCGGCGTGACCGAGGTCAATGTCAATCTTGCGTCCGAAACCGCGACCGTGACCTTCGTGGAAGGGGCGGTTGAACTGGACGCGCTGATCCGGGCCGCAGATGCGGCCGGCTATCCCGCGAAGGCCGCCGATGAGACCCCGGTGGAAGAGCGGGGCGAGCGCAAGCAGGCGGAAGTCCGCGCGCTGGCCCGCAAGACCGCCTTCGCGGCGGCGCTGGCCTTACCCGTCTTCATGCTGGAAATGGGCACGATCCTGATTCCGGGAATGCATGATCTGGTCGCGCGGACAATCGGCCAGCAGACAAGCTGGGCGATCCAGTTCGTGATGGTGACCATCGCGATGTTCGGCCCCGGTCGGGATTTCTATACCAAGGGTATTCCCGCGCTGGTGAAAGGCGCGCCGGACATGAACAGTCTGGTCGCGGTGGGCACCGGGGCTGCCTACCTTTATTCCGTCACGGCGCTATTCGCGCCCGCACTGCTGCCCGAGGCGTCCCGCGCCGTCTATTTCGAGGCAGCGGCGGTCATCCTGGCGCTGATCCTTCTGGGTCGGTTCCTGGAAGCCCGCGCCAAGGGCCGTGCGGGGGCGGCGATCCAGAAGCTGCTGGGCCTTCAGGCCCGGACCGCCCGCGTCCTGGTGGATGGCGAGCCGCAGGAAATCGCGATCGAGCGCATTCGCGCCGGCGACGTTCTTGTCGTGCGGCCGGGCGAACGCATCGCCGTGGACGGCGAGGTGACCGAGGGCAGCGCCCATGTCGATGAAAGCATGATCACGGGCGAGCCGATTCCGGTGGCCAAGTCCGCGGGCGATCCGGTCACCGGCGGCACCGTCAACGGGGCCGGCAGCTTCCAGTTTCGTGCCACGCGCGTCGGTGCGGACACGACGCTGGCGCAGATCATCCGCATGGTGGAAGACGCGCAGGGCGCCAAGCTGCCGATTCAGGGCCTGGTCGACAGGATCACGCTGTGGTTCGTGCCCGCGGTGATGGCCCTTGCGGCGGTGACCGTGCTGGTCTGGCTTCTGGTCGGGCCATCGCCTGCCCTGTCCTATGCCGTGGTGGCGGGCGTATCGGTGCTGATCATCGCCTGCC
This sequence comes from Paracoccus sp. UBA5162, assembly GCF_002413585.1. Classification (NCBI taxonomy): domain Bacteria; kingdom Pseudomonadati; phylum Pseudomonadota; class Alphaproteobacteria; order Rhodobacterales; family Paracoccaceae; genus Paracoccus; species Paracoccus sp. UBA5162. Next base: position 107,455 of record NZ_DHXG01000077.1, on the reverse strand, counting down.
CTTGCGCAATGGGGCTTGCGACGCCCACCTCGATCATGGTCGGGACCGGCCGCGCCGCGGAAATGGGGGTGCTGTTTCGCAAGGGCGATGCCTTGCAGCAATTGACCTCGGTCGATGTCGTGGCGCTGGACAAGACCGGCACCGTCACCGAGGGCCGACCCGAACTGACCGATCTGGAACTGGCCGAAGGGTTCGACCGCGCCGAGGTGCTGGGGCTGGTCGCCGCTGTCGAGGAACGGTCCGAACATCCCATCGCCGAAGCGATCGTCCGCGCCGCCCAGTCCGAGGGCGCTGCCCGACAGGAAACCGGGAATTTCGAATCGATCACCGGTTTCGGCGTGCGCGCGACGGTATCGGGTCGCGACGTGCTTGTCGGCGCCGACCGGCTGATGATCCGCGAAGGGCTTTCGATCGACGCGCTCGCGGAGGCCGAAACGCGACTCGCCTCGCGCGGTCGCACTGCCCTGTTCGCCGCCGTGGACGGACGTGTGGCTGCGGTCTTCGGCGTCGCCGATCCGGTGAAACGCTCCAGCGCCGAGGCGATTGCGGCGCTGCACGATCTGGGCCTGAAGGTCGCGATGATCACCGGCGACAAGCGCGAGACGGCCGAGGCCATCGCGCGCGAGACCGGCATCGACCATGTGATCGCCGGTGTCCTGCCCGATGGCAAGGTCTCCGCGCTTGACGACCTGCGCGCCGACGGACAGCGGATCGCCTTTGTCGGTGACGGTATCAACGACGCACCCGCGCTGGCCCATTCCGATGTCGGCATCGCGATCGGCACCGGGACCGATGTCGCCATCGAGTCGGCCGACGTGGTGCTGATGTCGGGCGATCTTCGCGGAGTCGTGAACGCATTCGACGTATCGACACGAACCATGCGCAACATCCGCCAGAACCTGTTCTGGGCTTTCGGCTACAATGTCGCGCTGATCCCGGTCGCGGCGGGCGTGATCTATCCGGTATCGGGATTGCTGCTGTCGCCGATGCTGGCCGCCGGCGCCATGGCGCTGAGTTCGGTCTTTGTCCTGACCAACGCCTTGCGGCTGCGCCGGGTCCGTCCGGTCATGGAAGAGACCGGCAAGGGTCCGGAAAGGTCGGGGTCGCCCACCGTTTCCCCGGTCGCCGCAGAATAGAAAGGGCCACGACATGAATATCGGAGATGTTGCCACCCTGTCCGGCCTGCCGGCCAAGACGATCCGCTACTACGAGGATATCGGTTTCGTGAAGCCGCTTCGCAGCCAGAACGGCTATCGGATCTTCAGGGAAAGCGACGCGCACAAGCTTGCCTTTCTCGGCCGTGCGCGCGCCCTGGGCTTTTCCATCGAGGATTGCCGCAATCTGCTTGCGCTCTACGAGGACGAAAGACGCGCAAGCGCCGAGGTGAAGGATATCGCCGGCCAGCACCTGAAGCGGATCGACAGAAAGATCGCGGAACTTGTGGAAATGCGCGCGACCCTTGCGCATCTTTTCGAGGCCTGCGCCGGAGACCACCGACCGGATTGTCCCATCCTCGCCGACCTTGCCACGAAAGGCCCGGACGGCGAGGTGCTGGACAGGACCGGCTGAGGGAATCCGAGAATTTGGTCTGGTCCCTTTTTCTGGCGGTCGCCCTGTTCGGGCTGAGCGGGCTGGTTCATCTTCGCGCGATGAATCTGGTGATGAGATTCGGCGACAGCCCCGGATTGTCGGGATCGGGGCGGGTTCTGGTGGCACTCTATACGCTGGGGATCGCCCATGTCGTTGAAGCCGGCCTCTATGCGGTCGGCTTCAGCATGGGTGAGGCATTGGGCATCGGGGGTTTTGAACAGGATATCGTCGATTCGTTCATGGATGTCTTCTACTTCTCGCTCGTCAATTATTCGTCTCTTGGGCTGGGCGATATCTATCCCACCGGGCATTTGCGGTTCCTCGCCGGCATCGAGGCTTTGAACGGATTTCTTCTGATCAGCTGTTCGGCCTCGACGATTTTCCTGGTGGTGACCAAGCGCGGGAACTGACGGATCGCACGTCCCTCGCTGTCTGGCGCCGGTCCGGGTCGGCGCAGTCTGCGCGCCTGGTTCCCAAGCTTGCGGACGACGAGGCTGGACCGGTTCATGCACTGCGCGCGCCCATCGTCAGGGCGCGCTTTCGCCTTTCAGATTCCATCGCCGGCAGCGTCAATACCCATGCCGCAACCCGGCCGGATTGCGGACCGGTGCGAAGCGGGTTGACCGGCTGCGGAATCATTCATTATACATAATACAAAATTACGCCAGATTGTCGGAGGAGGGACATCGGGTGGTTCGCGCGGCCGAAATGGCGGTTACCCCACGGCGAATGCGGTGCGCTGTCCAGCCTTGACGGGGGCGAGGCACGAAGCCGCCGCAACAGCGGCCGCGCGACCCAAGGATCTGGTTCAGGACTGCTTGCCATCATCCGGTCAGCGGTGCTTCCCGCCCCCGTCAGAGGAGGACGAGGGGCGGGCCAACAGGCGAAAACAACGCAAACAGGGAGGAGACAAGATGAATATCAAGGGATTGCTGGCTGCCGCAGTCATGGCCGCCTTGGGCATGGCCACGCAGGCTGCCGCGCAGACCGAGATCAAGTTCGGCCATGTCGGCGAGCCGGGTTCGCTGATGGATCTCAGCGCCACCGAATTCGCCAAGCGCGCGAACGAGAAGCTGGGCGACAAGGCCAAGGTCGTGGTCTATGGATCCAGTCAGCTGGGCAACGACAAGGCAATGCTGCAGAAGATCAAGCTGGGCACCGTGGATCTGGCGCTGCCCTCGACCATCATGTCCTCGATGGTGCCGATCTTCGGTCTGTTCGAGATGCCCTATCTGGTCCAGAACCGCGACCACATGAAGAAGATCCGCGACGAGATCCTGCTGCCGTCGATGGCGCCGCCGGCCGAGGATGCGGGCTACAAGATCATCGGCGTCTGGGAAAACGGCTTCCGGCAGATCACCAACAATGTCAGGCCCATCAACACGCCCGCCGACCTGGCCGGGATCAAGCTGCGGGTTCCCGGCGGCGAATGGCGGGTGAAGATGTTCCAGGCCTATGGCGCCAGCCCCAGCCCGATGGCCTTCTCCGAGGTGTTCGTGGCGCTGCAGACCGGAGTGATGGACGGGCAGGAAAACCCCTATGCCCAGATCTATCCGTCGCGCTTCTACGAGGTGCAGAAATACCTGTCGAAAAGCAACCACGTCTATACGCCGGCCTATGTCGTGGCCGGACGGTCGTGGGGCAAGTTCGATCCCGAGGTGCAGCAGGTGCTGCAGGACACCGCCGTTGAAATGCAGGATGTCGTCTACGAGATCGCATCCGGCCTCGACACCGAATTGCTGCAGAAGCTGATCGACGAGGGGATGGAGGTGAACGAGGTCGATACCACCGCCTTCATCGACGCCAGCAAGCCGATCTACGACGAATTCTCCCAATCGGTCGATGGCGCCGCCGAACTGATCAAGAAGGCGCAGGATCTGGCCGCCCAATAAGGGCCGCGAGGGCGGGCCGGACGGAACATCCGGCCCGCCCGATCCGACATTCCGGGGAGATTTTCATGACTTCGTTCACGCTTCGGCGGGGTTTCGAGACCCTGCTCGAGGTCATCACCGCGCTGATCGTGGCGGCCCTGACGGCCCTGATCGTGGCGGGAACGGCCTTTCGCTATTTCGGATCGGCGCTCAGCTGGTATGACGAGGTCGCCTCGATCGGACTGGTCTGGATGACCTATTTCGGCAGCGCGCTGGCGGCGCTGAAGGGCGCCCATATCGGCTTTCCCGGACTGGTCAACGCGATGCCGGTCCGCTGGCGGGTCGCCGCGACGATCTTTTCGGAAATCTGCGTCTTCGGCTTCTTCGGGCTTCTGGCCTATGCCGGCTGGCAGGTTCTGATGATCCTCGAGGGCATGACGCTGGTCTCGCTGCCGAATGTCTCGGTCCAGCTGACGCAATCCATCATCCCGCTGGGCGCGGTGCTGTTCATGATCGCCGAGGCGGTGCGCCTGCCCGAACTGATGCGCGACGCGCGGGGCGGGGGCTTTGTCGATCACGAGATCAGGGAGGCGCTTGGCGACATCTCGAACACGCCGCTGGAACAGGACGATGCCAGCGTGCCGTCCCGTGCCCACGCCCATCGCGGAGAACGCTGATGACCATCGGATACATGCTTGTGGGAATGTTCGGTCTGGCGCTGCTGAACGTGCCCATCGCGGTGGCGCTTGGCATCGTCGCCATCCTGGCCATCGTCATCGTGCAGGGCGCGGACATGCTGCCCAACCTTGCCCTGACCATGTTCGAGGGCGCCTCCAGCTTTCCGCTGCTGGCCATTCCGCTGTTCGTGCTGGCAGGGTCGATCATGAATGCCTCTTCGATCTCGCGCCGCCTGATCGCGCTGGCCTCGGCGCTGGTCGGCTTCGTGCGGGGCGGGCTGTCCTTTGTCGTCATCGGGGCGTCCATGTTCTTTGCCGAGATTTCCGGCTCGGCCGTGGCGGGTGTTGCGGCGCTTGGCTCGATCCTGATCCCCGCGATGCGCAAGAAGGGATATTCCAAGGAATTCTCGGCGGCGATCTGTTCGTCGGCCTCCAGCCTTGCGATCATCCTGCCGCCGTCCATTCCGATGATCCTCTATGCGGTGATGGCGCAGCAATCGGTCGTCAAGATGTTCATCGCGGGCTTCGGCCCCGGCATCGTCGGCGCGATCTGCCTGGCCGTTGCCGCCTATGTGCAGGCACGGCGCCACAATTTCCCGGTCGAGGAACGGTTCCAGCTGTCCAATGTCTGGCTGCGCTTCAAGGAGGCTGGCTGGGCGCTGCTGCTGCCGGTCATCATCCTGGGCGGCATCTTCGGCGGCATCGTCACCGCCACCGAGGGCGCGGCGCTGGCTGTCGTGGCGGCCTTGTTCATCTCGGGCGTGATCTATCGCGAATTCGATGTCCGCGCGCTTTACAAGTCGCTGGTCGACAGCGGGGTGCAGACGGCGGTGGTGATGCTGCTGGTCGCATCATCCTATCTGATCGGCGGCTTCCTGACCGAGGCGCAGCTGCCCCAGCAACTGGCCCGCGCCATCGGCGGGGTCACCGAGAACAAATACCTGATCCTGATGATGCTGAACGTGGCCTTCCTGATCCTGGGCATGTTCCTGCATTCGGCGGCGGCGATCATCCTGGTCGTGCCGATCGTGATGCCGATGGTGCTGGCGGCCGGGATCGACCCGGTTCACTTCGGGCTGGTGGTGACGCTGAACCTGGCCATCGGTCAGCAGACGCCGCCTGTGGCCTCGGTCCTGATTGCTGCCTGTTCCATCGCCAAGTCCGACATCTGGGAGACGACCAAGGTGAACCTGCCCTTCATCGGCGCGCTGCTGGCGCTGCTGCTGATCAGCACCTACCTGCCCGCGATCTCGCTGCTGCCGGTCCGCCTGATCTACGGAGGTTAAGCCATGTCCGACAAACCGCTGCCGCTGGAGGGAATCCGGGTTCTGGATGTCAGCCAGGTCATGGCCGGGCCATTCTGCTGCATGTTGCTGGGCGACCTGGGCGCCGATGTGATCAAGGTGGAACCCCCCAGTGGCGATCAGACCCGCAGCGCGATGGGATTCAGGCTGAAGGGCGATGACAGCCTGGGTTTCCTGAACATGAACCGCAACAAGCGGTCCATCGCGCTGGACCTGAAATCCGACGAGGATCGGCGGATCTTTCTGGAACTGGCCAAGACCGCCGACGTGATCGTCGAGAATTATCGACCCGGCGTCGTGAAGAGGCTGGGCATCGATTACGACACGGTGGCGGCGATCAATCCGGGCATCATCTATGCCAGCATCTCGGGCTTCGGGCAGACCGGGCCGTGGTCGCAGCGGCCGGGTTTCGACCTGATGGCGCAGGCGGCATCCGGGATCATGTCGATCACCGGCCATCCCGATGGCCCGCCCGCGAAATCGGGCGGGCCGCTGGCCGATATCGGCTGTTCGCTGTTCACCGTCTACGCGATCCTCGCCGCCCATATCGGCAAGCAGAAGACGGGCGAGGGGCAGTTCATCGACGCCTCGCTCTACGAGGCCGGGCTGTCCTTTGCCGTCTGGGACATCTGCGATTACTGGGGCACCGGCATCGTCCCCGGACGGATCGGCACCGCCAACCGCATGGCCGCGCCCTATCAGGCGGTCCGCGCCAAGGATGGCCATTTCGTGCTGGGCGCCAACAACGACCGCCTGTATCGCCGCCTCTGCGAGACGATGGGCCGCGAGGATCTGACGGACCACCCCGATTACGCGACGAACGCGCTGCGGATGAAGAACCGCGATGCGCTGATCGCGGATCTGGAAACGACGCTGGTGACGCGCACGCGCCAGGAATGGGTGCAGGCGCTGCTGGATGCAGGGATTCCCGCCGGCCCGATCCTCGATTACGCCGAGGCTCTGGGCAACGAACATGCCGACGCGCGCGACATGGTCATGCCGATCAACCACCCGATCGAAGGCGAGGTGAGGAATATCGGCTTTCCGGTCAAGCTGCGTGGCACGCCCCAGCGGGTGCGCCGCCATCCGCCACTGCTGGACGAACACCGCGCCGAATTGCTGCGCGAACTGGGGATCGAGGTCGCCAATGGCTGATGCCGCCGGAAAAGGCGATGTCCATCTGCGCATCGAGGGCCCGGTCGCGCATGTCACCTTTGACCGGCCCGCCGCCCGCAACGCGATGACCTTCGCAATGTATGCGCGGCTGGGCGAGGTCTGCGACCAGCTGGAGGCCCGCGACGATCTGCGCGTCATCGTCTTTCGCGGCGCGGGCGGGGCCTTTGTCGCCGGCACCGACATTTCCGAATTCACCGCCTTCGATGGCGGCGCGGACGGCGTCGCCTACGAAGACCGGATCGATGCCACGCTGGCCCGGCTGACGCATCTGCCCGCGCCGACCTTGGCGGTGATCGAGGGCGCGGCCGTCGGCGGCGGGCTGGCCATCGCAGCCGCCTGCGATCTGCGGATCGTCACGCCCGAGGCGAAATTCGGCGTGCCGATCGCCCGCACGGTCGGCAACACGCTGTCGGCCGCCAATATCGCCCGGCTTGTCCGTGCCTTCGGCGATGGTCCGGTGCGTCGGATGCTGCTGCTGTCGGAGTTTCTGGACGGCGAGACGGTCCACCGTCTGGGATTCTCCGGCGCCTGCGTGCCGCCCGACCGGATCGAGGCCGAGGCCGACCGCCAGATCCGCCGGCTGACCGAGGCCGCGCCGCTGACCGTCGCCGCCTGCCGCGACCTGTTCGGAAGGCTGGCCGATGCCGCCCCCGATGACCGCGACGTGATCGCGCGCATCTATGGCAGCCGCGACTTCCGCGAGGGCGTCGGCGCGTTTCTGGCCAAGCGCAAACCGGAATGGAGCGGGACCTAGGGCACCGGGCGTTGAACCTGGCAAATTGCTGCCCGTCGCGCAACCAGGGACGCGGCGCCGAACCGTGAAGGATCCCGATCCGTCAGGGCGCGCGCTCAAGCGCCCTGTAGAAGTCTTCGAAGATCGCATCGCGGTTGACGTCATAGGCTTCCAGCATCGGGTGGCGACCCGCGGGATGCTGCCAGTACAGTTCGGGATCCAGGACTGGCGAACGGGTCATGTGCGTCGAGACGTAGGTTGCGTCGAACAGCCATGCGACATTGATGATGTCCCACAGAACCCAGGTCTTCGTCTCGGGTTCGGTGATGACGTATTTCTCGTGCAGCGGGTTGTGGGTGTAAAGATGGTGCAGATAGTCGCCGATCGACCCTTTGCCCTTCACGAACCGTTCCATCTCGGGCAGTGATATCCGAAGCTGCGCGCCGACATGGTATCCCGGCAGATAGACATGCGGCACGCCACAATCGAACAGCAGCCGCGAGGACAGCCTGTCCTGCACGAGGTTCAGCGACGGTGCGTTGCAGAACGGCGCGTAGGACGGGAAGGACGCCGTCCAGACCACGACGATGGTGTTGATGATGTCGGGCGCCATCAACAGGGCCGAGGCAATGTTGGTCAGCGCGCCCATCGCAAGGATATACAGCGGCTCGTCGGGTGCGGCACGTGCGCGGTCGATGATGAATCGTGCCGCCTCGGTGTCCAGCGGGCTGTCGAAATCGTCCAGATAGGCCGGCGATCCGCGATGGACCATGCCGTCGGGATCGACGCCGCAATGGCCGAACACCCGGATGATCTCGTGATAGGATTGTTCGGCGCCCTCGTCGGGCAGCACGAACTTGATGGATTCAGGGTCGGTGCCTGTCTCGACGATGCGTTGCGCCCAGCCGGCGAAGCCGCCCATGAACTTTTCTTCCTCGGCATTGCCCGGCCCGCCGCGCTTCAGGATCCGGACGCTGCGCAGCATGCCCTCGCGATGATGCGCGAAGGAATAGGGTTCGGCGGTCACGCCCTCCAGCTTCAGCCGGTCGGGCGACAACAGCGCCCAGGCCAGCGCATATTGATCGTCGATCTCGTTGGCGGTGTCGGTGTCGATGATCACCCGCGCCGGATTCTCTGGCCGTTGCAGGCGCGCCTTGACGAAATCGGGGTCCAGCCGCGGGAAACGGGCAAGCACCTGTTCGGGGATGGTCATGTGACGGGCTCCTTAATTGCCGAACCCCTTGCCGAACGCCTCTTCCTTGATGAAGCGCTCCGAGATGATCAGAAGGATGATCCCCGGCAAGGTGACGATGAGGGTGATCCCTGCCGCCGATGCATCCAGCGTGCCGCCCGCGATCTTCGAGAACAGCAGCGTCGGCAGGGTGATGATCTTGCCCTGACCCAGAAAGAAGGTCAGCAGGAAGATGTTGGTCGAGACGAGAAAGGTGAACAGCGCCCCGGCCACCACGCCGGGCAGCAGCATCGGCAGCGTCACAAGACGCAGCACCTGCCAGCGGCTGGCCCCGAGGATGATCGCCTGTTCCTCGAAATCGCGTCCCAGCCCCTGATAGACGGCGGTCAGCATGCGGACCATGTAGGGGATCGTGGGAATCAGGTGCGCGATGATGATGCCGAAATAGCTGCCCGCCAGGTCCAGCCGGATGAACATCATCAGCAGCGCGATGCCGATGGCGGCCTCGGGCACGATCAGCGGCATCGACAGGAAGAACTCGAACGCGCTTTTGCCGCGGAACCGTTCGCGGGCCAGCACCCGTGCCGCCGGCAGGCTGATCGCAAGGCAGATCACGGTCACGGCCAGTCCGATGCCCACGGTGTTCAACGTTGCTTCCCAGATGCGGCTGTAGGGCGACAGGACATAATCCCAGGCCAGCGGCATCATGGATTTGCCGCGCTGCTCCAGCCACCAGGTGCCGGGCAGCATGTCGGGCCAGGCCCACCGGAAGGCAAGGCTCTGGATGATCAGGGGAATGAAAGGGCCCAGAACGAAACCGGCGACGATGATCAGATAGAACTTCTGGAACGGCGACAGGCGAGATGCCAGGCTTTCGGTGCTTCTGCGGGCCATGTCAGTTCCGTCCCATCCGTTTTTCGAACCGTCGATACGCCGCGAGATAGCCGAACAGGATCACCCCGGCGATCAGCCCGATCGACACCACCGTCGCCATCCCCTGCAGCTGCAGCGTATAGTCGGCGTCGTTGAAATAGCGCCAGGCCACCACCGGAAGCGTATCGGGAAAGCCGCCGCCCAGGATGAACGGCGCCTCGAACGCGCCCACGTTGAAGGCAAAGCAGATCAGCGTGGACGACACGATGCCGGGCAGGATCTGCGGCAGGGTCACCCGGAAGAAGATGGTGCGTCGCTTCGCACCCAGGATCGCCGCGGCCTCTTCGGTTTCGCGGCCGATGCCAAGCAGCACCGCATAGATCGCAAGGGTGATGAAGGGCAGCTGTTTCCAGACATAGACGGCGATGATGCCCCAGCCATAATGGGTCTTGAGGATCTGCGGAAACTGGCCCGGATCGTCGATCAGCCCGAACAGCGCCGCAAAGCGCGACAGCACGCCGCCATTGCCGAGCATCAGCACCGCCAGCGCGATCCCGACCGTGTAGGGGATCATCAGCGGCAGCTTGTAGAGATACTTGTAGAGGGTCTTTCCGGGAAAGGTCTTGATAAGCGCCAGCGCAAGAAGGATGCCGCCCACGAGCGCAAGAAAGGTCGACACCGTGGCGTAATACATGGTCAGCCCCAGAGACTGCCAGAAGGACGGCGACGACCACAGCGCCCGGAAATAAGACAGGTCGGGAAAGGTGTTGACGCCGAACCAGGGCGCATAGCCAAGCGACTGCACGATTGCCAGAACCAGCGCACCGCCGAACAGCAGGAAAAGGACCACCATGATCGGCGTCATCTGCAGGGCAAGAAACAGCCGTTCACGCCGCATGCTGCGCATTCTTCTGATGTGCCTGTTCATCGGCGCCCTCGCATCGGGATGTCGTGCCGCCGCCGGGAATGGCCCGGCGGCGGCATGCGGTCACTTCGACAGATTGCCGGCGGCGCGGGTGACGATATCGGCGATCGGTGCCTGGCTGTCGCGTTCGATATATTCCAGCCAGGTCGCCTCGATCACATCGACCAGGGTGGCATTGGTATCGGGCGTCACGTTCGCGTCCAGTTCCTTTTGCGTCACGCCCACGGTGCCGGGCGACGCCTCGGCCAGGGCTGCGGCCTGTTCATCGGACAGTTTCCAGCCGTCGATGCCCGCCGGCATTCCCGCGAATTGCAGCTTCGAGGTCTGCGCCTCGGGCGAGGTCATGTAATTGACGAAGACCATCGCCGCCGCCGGGTTGGGCGTGTTGCTGGGCACCGCGAGATAGTTCTTGTTCTTGATCATCCCGCCTTCGGGAAAGATCATCTGTTCGGCCGCTTCGGGATAGGTGCCGGTGGACAGGCCGACGGCGACGGCATAGAGGCCGAACTTGCAGTTGAAGTTGACTTCGCCGTTCAGGAACAATCCGTTCAGCGACGCCGCATCCTCGGGATACCGGGGCCGGCCGCTTTCGCCGCCCAGCAGCAGCGGTTGAAGATCCTTGAGGAATTTCATGCCCGGCTCGATCAGGCGCGCCAGTTCCTCGGCCCCCAGTTCGTCAAGCGATTGCTGGAATGGCTCGGCGCCGTTACCATCGGGGTTGAACGCATAGACCACCGATTGAACGAAAGTGTTGCCCTCATAATCTGGCGGCTTGGTGTAGATGAACTTGCCCGGGTTGCCCTCAAGATAGGTGCGCAGCGCCTCGAACGTCCTGGGGCGATCTGCCTCGGGAACTCGGTCGGCGTTGACGGCACAGACATATTGTTCGCCGGACCAGGGCATCTCCTTGCCCTCGGTCGGAACGCCGAAATCGCGCAGGTTCAACAGCGACCGGGGATCGCTTTCGTCCCATTCGATGAACTCGGCATTCGGCAGTTTCCGGGCAAAGGCGCCGAACAGCGCGTCCTGACGCTTCAGCGTGCTGAAATTCTCGCCGTTCAGCCAGATCGCATCGACGCTGCCCGCGCCGGCCATCTTGCCGGCGTTCTTCTCGGCCAGAACCAGATCGACCGCATCCTTGGTGCCGGTGATCCGAACGGCGTTCAGCGTGATGCCTTCGCCGGCCATCGCCGGGGCCACGACGCTGTCCATCCAGACATTCAGATTGTCGTTGCCGCCCCAGTAATACAGGTTGACCTGGCCTTCCTCGCGGGCGCGGGCCTGGACTTCCTCCCAGCTCAGATCGCCGGCAAGAAAGCTTTTCTGGAATGCTTCGCCTTCGGGGTCGATGGCCATGGCCGCCCCCCCCGTCAGCACCAACCCGGCCGTCAGGCCGGTCAACAGTAAGTGACGCATCTTCCTCTCCTCCCAAAAAGAATTCCGCTGGATGCCGTTTCTAGCCGGCCATCAGCCAGACCCGCTCGGCCGGAATATCCAGCCGGACTTCCATGCCGACATCCAGCAGCCTTCGCGATTGTTCGTTCACGATGATCCGCTCGGCGCCGCATTCGACCACGTAATTCACCGTGGCCCCGAAGAAATCCCGTGCCGCGATCCGGCCGGCCACCATGTCGTCGCCGCCTTCGACATTGGCGGGATGAATGTCGATGCCCTCGTTGCGCAGCATGGCGTGAACGCGGCTGCCATCGGCCATCCCCGGTTGCGCGACCACGCTGAGCGTGCCAAAGCCCGTCTTTACCGCGTCCGTGCCGGTCATGGTGCCGGGAAAGATGTTCGACGCGCCCATGAAATCGGCGACGTCCACCGATACCGGTTGCCGGTAAAGATCCTCGGGCGGGCCGAACTGCGCCAGATGGCCGTTGAAAATCACCGCAATCCGGTCGGCCAGTTCCATCGCCTCGACCTGATCATGGGTCACGAAGATCGTGGTGATTCCCAGTCGCTGCTGCAGGGTTCGGATGAACCGGCGCATTTCGCCGCGCAGCTTGGTGTCCAGGTTTGCCAGGGGTTCGTCCATCATCAGCACGGAAGGTTTGGTGATCAGCGTCCGCGCGATCGCGACCCGCTGCATCTGCCCGCCGGACAATTGCGCCGGAAAGCGTTGCCGGAACGGGCCCAGTTGAACCACGTCGATGATCTCGTCCAGGCGATCGCTGATCTCGGATCTGGGTGTTCCGCGCACCGACAGGCCGAAGGCGATATTCTTTTCCACAGTCATATGCGGAAACAGCGCATAGCGTTGAAACACCATGCCGACATTGCGGTCCTGCACCCGCAAATCCGAAACATCGCGATCGTCGAAATGGATTTCGCCGGTGGTCGGATTTTCCAGTCCGGCGATCATCCGCAACGTCGTCGTCTTGCCGCAACCGGATGGACCCAGCAGCGCGACCAGCTCTCCGGACCGGATATCCAGATCGATATTCTCGATCGCGGTGAACCCGCCGAACCGCTTGCTGATGGACCTGAGCTGCACTTGTGTCACGTCGTCTGACCCCCGTCCGGACCAAAATTGCTGCGGTCAAATTTGTAGATACAAATTTATGCGGTAAGCGCCCGATCTGTCAACGGATATCTGTGCGATCGCGCCTATCGATCGGCCAGTCCCGCATGGGGCGCAATCAGCGCCAGCCGCTTCATGCCGGACCAGCCGCCGAATTCTTCGAACGCATCGCGCCAGCGGCCGGGCACCATGACGAAATGATGTTCCAGCCCGTGTTCCATCACGCTGGTCACGACGGATGCGGCGCTTGCCCCGCCCGAGCGGTCCGAAAAGTTGCTGACCCAGCCCCGACATCCGGTGAAGCCGCTTTCCTCGGCGCGGACGACATCGCCCTCGATGGCGAAGAACGCATCGCCATCGCGCGCGAGGCGCAGAACCGTCTGCGGCCCTTCGCCGAACTCGAAGTCGGCTATCGCGCCAAATCTCGGCCCCTCGGCGGTGCCGCGTCCGATCATCGGGTGGTTGATCCATGCTGCGCGATCCCGCGCCATGTATAGCGGTCCGCCCCCGCCATGCCACATCAGGATCCGGTCGCGGTCCATCTGCGGCGAGGTCATGTCCAACAGGCAGCCGACCCGCCCGGTCATCTCCCGGACCGCCATCTGCGTCACCGCGCCCATCACGTCCCCTTCCGAGGCGACGGGCAGGTTGTCCTGTTCCTCGATCCAGCTGAACGCCGCACCCGGATGCATTCCCGGGGCTTGTTGCAATGCGGGCCAGTCCGAAACCGCCAGCGCGTCAAATCCGTGATCGCCCGCGATCGCGCGCAGCGCCAGCGCCGCCCGTGCCGTCAGCGCCATCTGGTCGTCGGACACGCCGCGAATCTCGGCCGCGGCTGCCATGTCAGCCACCTCCGCGCCGACTTCTGCGGCATCGGCGGCATCCATCCGCCCGGTCATCTCGTGCATGTCGACATGCGCGAACGCCACACCAAGCGCCGACATCAGCCCGGCCTGCGACACATCCATGTTGTAGAATGTCGGCGCCAGCCCGCCGACAAGCCCGACATGCGAGCCCTTCAGTCCGTGAGCCGTCCTGACCGCCATCAGGGTCTGCCGCAGCCGGGCCCGAAGTGCCGCGTCCGAGGGGGCGCCGAAATACCACTGCACCGGGGCATGGCGCAGATCACGCACCCCACGGGCAATCGACATCGTCATGTTCAGCGACACGAAACTGTTCAGCTGGATATCGCCTTCGTGGCTCGGTTCGGGCGTGGCCCAGACGCCCATGGGAAGATCCGATGCCGCGATCTGGCGCGCGACATCGCCCATGGTGAACCCGCCATGCAGCAACAGGATGAATCCCGCGCCTTCGGCACGGCAATGATCGACCGCCTGCTGCGCCGCGCGGGCGTCCATCGGCAGGTCCGGGGCACTGACCAGGCCGATGCCCAGATCGGCGGTCAGATCGGCCAGCATCTTCTCGGCTGCTTCAAAGACACCGTGTCGCCGGGGGAAATAGCTGGGCAGGGAAGCGTTGATCAGGCCGATGCGAAACCGGACGTTCATCATTCGGACCTTTCCCGCCGCGACGCGCCGACCAGTTCGTAGGTGATCGGGGAATCGCGATATACTTCGTCATAGAAAACCGGCGCGCCGCTGTCGTCCAGGGCCGAACATGCCTGCGCCAGGATCGGCGTGTTCGGGGCCAGGCCCAACAGCCTGGCCACTTCGTCCGAGGCCAGCTGGGGGCGGATCGTCTCGCATGCGCTGCCCCATTCCAGGCCGAAGCGCCGGACCAGGATCCGCAGGATCGACTGGTTCGGCCCATCCTCGGGGAAATCCGCATCGGACAAATCCGGCACCAGGCGGGTCGGCACCCAGGTGTTCACAAGCATCCGCGGTTGCCCGTCCACCATGCGCAGCCGCTGGATCCGGACGACCGGCTCGTCGAACAGGGCCTGCACCGTCGCGGGCGCGTCGCCGTCGAAGCGGTCGATCCCGATCAGTCGCGCACCCGGCACGCGGCCGCTTTTCAGGATCGCATCGGTAAACGAGATCAGGCAGGTCGTCGATGGCGGCGACAGGGTGCTGACCGTGTAGCCGCTGCCTTGCCGTGAAATCAGGTAACCCGCGCTGACCAACATCTCGAGCGAGCGGCGCACCGTCACCCGACTGACACCGAATGATTTCGCAAGCGCTTCTTCCGAGGGCAACCGTGTGCCGACCGAATACAGCCCCTGCTTCAACCGTGCCAGTATCTCTTCGTGGATGGTCTGATATCGCGGCACATTCTGCTCGGCCATGTGTCATCCTCTCCTTGCGATGGCAGCACTTTCCGTTGCACCGTCGCGGCTACACGCCTTGCCAAACCGATTTCGTCTGGCTGTAAAGCGCCAGTGCGTCGCGCCCCATCTCGCGGCCATATCCGCTTTGGCCCATGCCGCCAAAGGGCGAGGCCGCGTCGGTATCGCCCCAGCAATTGATCCAGACCGTTCCGGCATGCAGGCCCGCGCCCATTCTTGCCACACGTCCAGCGTCCCGCGTCCAGCAACCCGCCGCAAGGCCATATTCGGTATCGTTCGCACGGGCCAGCACCTCGTCCTCGTCATCGAAGGTCAGGACAGACAGGACCGGGCCAAAGATTTCCTCGCGCGCAATGCGCATATCGTCGCGAACCCCGGTCAGGATCGTGGGCTGCACGAACCATCCGGCGTCGCCCCGCCGCGCGCCACCGGCCACGCATTCGGCGCCGGCATCGCGCCCATCGGCGATATAGCCCAGAACCTTGTCCATCTGCGGACGCGAAATCACCGGTCCAAGATCGTGGCCCCTGGCATCCATCCCCGGCCCGATCGACAGCCCGTCAGCCAGCTTGCGCAGCCCCTCCAGCACCCGATCATGCAGGCTGCGATGCACGAACAGCCGGGCGCCGGCGGTGCAGGATTGACCGTTATTGCCGAAAAGGGCCCAGAACGCGCCCGGGATCGCAAGTTCCAGATCCGCGTCGGCGAAGATGATGTTGGCGGCCTTGCCACCCAGTTCAAGCGAGACCTTCTTGAGGTTCCCTGCCGAAGCCCTGACGATCTCGCGCCCGGTTGCCGTCGATCCCGTAAACCCGATCTTGTCGACGCCGGGATGTGACGCAAGCGCGGCGCCGGCATCGCGGCCCGATCCCGGAACGACGTTCAGCACACCGGGCGGAAACCCGACCTCCAGTGCCAGATCGGCCAGATACAGGGCGCTGAGCGGGGTTTGTTCGGCGGGCTTCAACACGATGGTGTTGCCCGTCGCCAGGGCCGGGGCCAGCTTCCACGCGACCATCAGCGTCGGGTAGTTCCAAGGTGTGATCAGCCCGCAGACGCCCATCGGCTCGATCCGCGTGTGGTTCCGGCGACTGGGGGTGGATACGGGGATCGTGGCGCCTTCGATCTTGTCGGGCCAGCCCGCGAAATAGCGGAAATGCCGCGCCGACCAGACCGCGTCGACATCGCGCGCGATCGCGAAGGGCTTGCCATTGTCCAGCGCGTCAAGCTGACCGAAGACATCCTTGCGCTCCTCGATCGCGTCGGCCAGTTTCCAGATCAGCCGCCCGCGATCATGCGGCGTCAGTCGCGTCCACGGCCCTCCAAGCGCGGCGCGCGCGGCAGCCACCGCCATGTCGATCTGCGCGGGCTCCGCCGACGCGATCCGGCACAAGACCGCCCCGCTTGACGGGTCGAACACATCAAGTTCGGACGAGCCCGCGACCTCGGCCCCGTCGATACGCAGGGGTTGAACGCGCGACAGGAAGGTCCGGACCGCGGGAAGGCGGGGGATCAGGTTCATGCGACGGCCTCGGAGAGGCGTGCCAGACGACGGCGACCTTCATCGGCAAGCCAGGCTTCGGCGGCGGTGGGTCCGTCATTGCCGAAGATGGCGATGGCGTCGTTCCAGATCGCGCGACCGCACATGAAACCGGCGAATCCCGCGCCCGATTCGACAGCCAGCTTCAGCGAGGATTCGAACCGTTCGAACGTGACCCCTGCGGACAGATACAAAAGCGGAATGTCCCCGGCGGCCTCGGCGGCGTGGCGCAGGGCGGCGGCGGCCTCGGGGCGGGTCATCGTCGGGGTGCCGAAACCCTCGACATGGGACAGGTTCAGCGGAATCTGGACCTTGAGGATATCGATCCCGAATTCCGGCGCGGCGAAAAGCCGGGTCGCCTCGGTCACGAGTCGGGGCTTCAGCCGGGCGAATTCCGCGCCGTCCTCGTCGGGCACGGCGCGGTCATAGACGATCGGCTCGAACAGGAAGGTGATGCCGTGTTCGCGGCATTCCGCGCCGATCCGGCGCACCCGTTCGAATTTCTGCGCATTGATCGGGGTCGGGTCGTTGGGGGCAAAATACAGAAAGAACTTCAGCACCCGGACCCCCAGCCCCGGATAATCCGCGATCCTGAGGTCTTCGGGCAGAACCGTCATCCGGTCCTCGTCCGCGATGCGATAGACATCGGCCTCGTAGGCCAGCATGCTTTCACAGCCCGGCGCGATCGAGGGCAGCAATTCGCGACCGTAATTCGCATCGACCAGCAAGGTGCTGGCCTCGGGGCTGAGCTGCTCGGCCACCAGTCGCTTGAACAGCAACAGGTCGCCTTTCCCGGCCTTGGCACCGCGTGCCTGGCGCAGCATCCGGGCCAGCCCGCTGCCCTGATCGACGGCAACTCCGCGGATCGGACGCATGCTCAGTGGTTCGGAACGGGTCACTGGCTTTTCTCCTTTTCAGCATGCCGGATGGACGGAAAGAACGGCGTATCCGAGGGCGCGGTCCACAGCCGCAGCATGTCGCCCGCAGGCTCGAGCAGCGAAATCGAAAAGCCGCCCATTTCCTGCGTCGTCACGAAGGATCCGATCATGGGCGCGACCGCCGCGATGCCGCGCGCGGCCAGCGCGTGTCGGGTCTCGTTCCAGACGGTCAGAAGCTCCATCAGCGTGGTGCCGCCCATGCCATTGACGATCACGGCGGCCTGTCCGCCTGACGCGATCGGGTAATCCCCCAGCAGCTTGTCGACGATCAGCGTGACAAGATCGCGCACCGGGCCGACCCCCGTCCGCCCGATCCCCGGTTCGCCATGCACCCCCATGCCCAGATAGATTTCGTCGTCGGGCAGGTCGAACATCGGCTGGCCGGTCAGCGGCGAGATGCCCGGCGACAGCGCCGCGGCCAGGGTCACGGTGCGCGCGCGGACGGCCCGGCCCAAGGTCATCAAATCGTCCAGCGGCATTCCTGCCTCGGCCGCGGCGCCGAGGATCTTGTAGATGAACATGGTGCCGGGGGCGCCGCGACGATCCTGGATGCGGTCGCGCGGTGCGGACGAGATGTCGTCATACATGGGCAGGGCGCGGACCCTCAGCCGCTCTTCCTCGGCCAGCATCACTGCCGCGCGGCCGTTGATCATGTCGCCGGAATGCTGCGAGATCAGAAGGATGCAGCCCGCCTTGCCCGATACCTCGCGGATGCCGTCAAGGATCAGATCGGCCGAGGGCGCGGCGAACACGTCGCCGACCACATTGGCATCCAGAAGGCCCGCCCCGACGAACCCCATGGCAATCGGTTCGTGCCCCGAGCCATTGCCGATCAGCAGCGTCACCTTTCGATCGGGATCCTTGCGGCCCTTCGCCCGCACCACGATGCGGGGATCCTGATGGCCCCGGACGACCTGTTCGAAAGCCGACACATAGCCGTCGATCATGTCGTCGACGATGCTTTCCGCCGCGTTCATCAGCTTTTTCACAGCGCGCTTTCCTTGCCTGCCAGGGTTTCAAGGATGATCACGACCGACACCGCGCCGGGATCGACATGGCCGCGTCCGCCATTCTCGACATATTGCGCGCGGCCCCTGCGTGCGCTCAGGTCGCGGGTGCGGTCGCGACCGGCGACGGCGGCATCGACGGCATCCTGCACCGTGCCCTCCGCCAGCGCGTGCGCCGCCGGCGCCAGCGCGTCGATCATGCTCTTGTCGCCCGTGGTCACCTGACCCAGATCCTTGATCCGCTCGCAGGCGCGTTGCAGGCCCTCGCCCAACGCGGCGTTTTCGTTCAGATGCCGTTCGATCTCGATCAGGATCAGCCCGAACAACGTCCCCGATGCACCACCCGACGCCCGCATGAACGCCTTGGCCTGCGCGCCCCTGTCGGCCTGCGCCGCGCGGGTCAGGCCGCGCAGCATGGTCGCGCCATGATCGCCGTCTCCCAAGGCTGCATCCAGCCGGTTCAGCGCATCGGCATGGACCGCGATCCGGGCCTGAAGCGCCAAGAAGAATTCGGGCCCGGTCATCGCGCAAAGACCCGCTGCATGAAGTCCAGCGTCTGCCGCGCGGCCTCGGTCGGGTCGGGCTCGATCGCGCGCCAGACCTTCACATCCGCGCTGTTCGGGTTGGACGGCATCACGAACATTTCCGCGGTGATCCAGCCGTCATAGCCGATATCCGACAGCGCCGTGGCACAATGTTCAAAATCGAAATGACCCGAGCCCGGCACACCCCTGTCGTTGTCCGAGACATGAAAATGCACCAGGGCGTCGCCGGTGGCGCGGATCGCGGCGGCCGGATCCTTCTCCTCGATGTTCATGTGAAACGTATCCAGCAGAACGCCCACATGCGCGGCCCCGGTGGCGCGGGCAATCGCCGTGGCATCGGCGGCGGTGCTGGTCAGATCGGTTTCGAACCGGTTCACGGCCTCGATCCCCAGGGTCACGCCATTCTGCGCAAGCACCGGTTCGATCCGGGCCAGGGTCCGTGCCGATCGGTCGGCCCGATCCGAATCGCCCGGCGCAAAGACGCCCCATGGCGCGGCAACGACACCGGCCAGCGATCTTGCCCCCAGGGCAGCGGTGATTTCGACGGCCTCGGTCAGGACGGCAACGGCCCGTTCGCGCACGGCGACCTGCGGCGATGTCGGGTCAGCCTCGGCGCCCAGGCCGGTCGAACAGGTCAGGTCCAGCCCGCGTGCGGCGGCAGCCTTGCCGATGCCGCTGGCGCGGTCCATTCCGATCCCCAGCAACGAAAGCTCGACCCCGTCAAAGCCCAGATCGGCCGCGATGTCGAGAATCGGCAAGGGGTCGTCCTGCCACGCTTTCATCCACAATCCCGCATGAACGCCGAATTTCATCTGCCATCCCTCGCTTGCCTCTACATATTAGTAGATACAAATTAGTCAGGTCAATTACCTTCTGCCTGCCGCAGGGCCTTTCGGTTGATCTTGCCCGACGAGGTCATCGGGAATTCGTCCACATAGTCGATCTCTCGTGGCGCCTTGTAGGATGCGAGCTTGTTGCGGACATGGGCGCGCAATTCCTCGGTCAGCGACGCATCGCCGATGAATCCCGAGGCCAGACGCACGAAGGCCTTGACGATCGTGCCACGCTGGGCATCCGGCTTGCCGATCACGCCGGCTTCGGCCACGGCGGGGTGTGACAGCAGGCATTCCTCGATCTCGGTCGGGCCGATGCGGAATCCCGACGATTTGATCAGGTCGTCCGACCGGCCCTTGTACCAGAAATACCCGTCCGCATCGCGCACCGCCAGATCATGGGTGCGCAGCCAGTCGCCCAGCCGCAATTCGGCCTCTTTCCCGGCATTGTTCAGATAGCCAAGAAATCGCGTCGGCGATGTCGCAGGCGTCACGATTTCGCCCGGCTCTCCGTCCGCCACCTCGATTCCTTCGGCATCGACCAGCCGCACGTCGTGGCCGGGATAGGCCACGCCCATGGATCCGGGTCTTCGCGGATAAAGCCGCGAACAATTGCCGATCAGATGGTTCACCTCGGTCATGCCGTAGAACTCGTTGCAGACCACGCCCAGCCTGTCCTCGGCCCAGACGAGGGTATCCGCCGCCAGGGCCTCGCCCCCGGTGCAGATCACCCGCAGCGACAGATCATGGCTGTCGCGCGGCTGGGCCGTCTGCGCCAGACGCTTGACCGCCGTGGGCGCCAGGAAGACATGCGTCACCTTGTGGCGGGCCATGAATTCATAGGCCCATTCTGCCGTGAAGCGCGCTTCCGAGGTGACGATCGGCCGCCCGGCCAGCCATGCGGGCATCATCATGTCCAGCAAGCCGCCGACCCATGCCCAATCCGAGGGCGACCAGAACACCGCGTCCGCGTCCTGCAACGACAGGTTGTAGAACAGGTTGATCGAGGGGCGATAGGCGGCCAGGATCCGGTGCCCGTGCAGGATGCCCTTGGGCATCCCGGTCGACCCCGACGTATACATCAGCAAGGCGGGATCATCGGGCCCGGTATAGTCCGGTTCGAATCCGGGCGGGGCGGCGCTGTCCAGAATGGCCCGCAGATCGGGCTCCGTCCCCGCGCTTTCGGAGACGAGGATATCGGTCAGATACCCGAACCGCCCTGCTTCGTCCCGCAGGTTGGCCCAGGCGGCTTCGGTGGTCAGAAGACAGCGCGCCTCGCAATCATTCAGCGCATGGGCCAGGGCATCCGACCCGTAAAGCTGCGACAGCGTCACCGCCGTTCCGCCCAGCTTGCACACGGCCATATGCCCGATGGCCGTTTCGGGGCGCATCCCGGTATGAAGACCGACCAGATCGCCGCGGCCATAACCCAGTCCTCGCAGATGCGCGGCAAGGGTCGTTGCGGCCGCGTCGATCTGGGCGAAGCTCCAGGTTTCAAGGCGGCCGTCCGGCCGTTCGAACAGCATGGCCGGCCTGTCCGCGCCCTCCGGTCCCAGCTGCCGGCCCAGCGTCATGGAAAAGATGTTTGCATCCGCCGGAATGTCGATCGTCACGGCCTCGCCGTCACGGCGCAGCCCGATCTCGGCAAGTTGCGCCTCTGTCCAGGTCTCAAGCATGGTCCGTCTCCCGTTCATTCAGCCGCAGCCAAAGGCCGGGCCGAGGCCCGTTCGGCGCCATCAGCTGTCCCGTTTCGCCCCTTGCCTCGGGATTGCCCAGGGCGACCGTCGTCGTGCCATCCGCACCCTCGAACCGCGCCAGCGCAAAGGCCGCCGCCAGGGCGTCGGTGCGCAGAACCACGCGGGCGCGACCGGACAGACGCGCCCAGTCATGCGCCTCTGCACCGCACTCCGCGCAAACCAGCCGCGGCGGAAAGCTGATCCGTCCGCATCCCTTGCAACGCGACGCCAGGGCGACGCCGGCACGCAATGCGTCGAAATACGGGGCCATCCCGCCCTCGGGCAGCGTGTAGTCCAGGGCTATCGAAAATCTCATTCCACGCCTCCCAGAATGGTCACGGCGCACAAGGTCGCGATGCCGCCATGGGTATCGGCCAGCGCGAAACGCGGGGTAATCCGCGGCCCGAGACCCGCATAGCGCCCCTCCAGCTGGTGCGCGCAGGACACGATTTGCGCCACGCCGGTCGCGCCCACCGGCGCCCCCTGCCCAAGCAGGCCGCCCGACAGATTGGTCGGCACCGTGCCCGTCGCGTCGAACACGCCGCGTCGTTCTGCGGCAACGACGTCATCCGCCAGGCCCAACGCCTCCAGCGCTTGCAGCTGCGCGCCGGAATAGCTGTCATAGACCTCGGCCAGCCCGATCTGCGCCGGTGTGATCCCGGCGTGCGAATAGGCCTGCTGAGCGGCCAGGCGCTTGGCGGCGAATGTGCCCGGATCGGCGCGTTCGGCCAGGCGAACCCGGTCATTGGCCGAACCCATGCCGACGAGCCGGGCGCGGCCCTTGCCGGTTCCCGGCAGGTTGCCGGGCTGAGACAGGATCACGCAGGCTGCCCCATCGCTGAGGGGAGAGCAGTCCAGCCGCCGATAGGGCGCGGCGATCATCGTCGATGCCGCGACATCCTCCGGCGCGATGTCCAGCGGCAGATGCGCATTGGGATTGTGCCGCGCATTCTGCCTGTTTCGCACCGCGACGCGGGCAAAATCGCTGACGGTTGCATCCGTGCGGCGCATGAAGGCCAGGGCCGACATGGCATAGATCGAGGTTGAATCGATCCCCGTCATGCCGTCTGTCCAGGCGTCGAAGGACAGAGAATAAAGCGCGGCGACATCCGCGCCCGAAAGATGGGCGGCCGCAGGCTCCAATCCCAGCACGGCCACGCGCCGCGCCTGACCCGAGGAGACCAGCGCCGCCCCGGCCTGGACAGCAACCTGGCCCGACGCGCCGCCGCCCTCTGCCCGCATCACGCGGATACCGAAAAGACCCAGCTCATCCGCCAAGAGGCTGGCGGGGTTCAGTTGCAGGGTAAGGAAATCGCTTTCCGAGGCGACGATCAGCGCGTCGATATCGCGGCGCTGCAGGCCCGCATCGCGCAGGGCCGCCGCGAAAGCCTGCCGCGCCCAGTCGCGAAAGCTGCTGCCATCCTTGCGGCGGCCGAACCGGGTCAGCGCCCCGCCTGCGACCACCATGCCGATTTCGTTTGCCATCGTCACCGCTCTGCCCGTCGCGGAAGCGGGAACAACAGCAGGACACCGACCAGATTCATCGCCAGCAACAGCCACGCCAGAACCTGAAAGCCCGCCCCTTGCCATACGACCCCGCCGGCCGCCGGTCCAAGCGCCATCATCACCAGCCCGATCATGGCGATCAGGCCCAGATCGCGGCCCAGCCTGAACGGCGGCACATGGTTCCGCGTCAGAACCGGCCGCAGAATCGTATGCATCCCGTAGCCCGCCCCCTGAAGCAGCAGGATCGGCAGGATGGTTGTCGCCTGATAGGGCACGACGAGCAGCGCGAGCGGCGGCAACAGCATCACGCCAAAAACGCTGCGCGCCAGCAGAACAGGATCGAAAAGCCGGATCAGTGGCGCGCAGACCAGCCGTCCGAAAATCTGCGCAGGGCCCAGCAGCGCCGGAAGGATCAGCGCGAAATCGGCGGTTTCGGGCAGTTTTCGCAGATGCAGGGGCAGGATGAACAGCAGGGCCGCGTGGCTGAACATCAGCGTGGCGAAGGACAGCCCGATCAGCAGCACCGTCGGCGAGGCGCGACCGCGGGGCATGTCATGGCGCGACCGGTCCGCCGGGCGGGCCGCGCCTTCGGACGGTATCAGCACCGCCGCAGCCAGGACCAGGGCCGCAGCGGCAAGCATTACCGTGCGCCAGTCCGTGACTTGCAGCAGCCACCCCACCATCGGAAAGGTCAGAAGCGTGGCGAACCCGGCCACCAGGGTCACGGTCGCGACCGGACTGGCTGCGGAGGCGCCGAACCGACGCAGCAGGATGGCGAAGCACGGATCATAGAGGGTGGCTGCCATCGACGCCCCCAGCAGCACCATCAGCGGGGCAAAAACGGCAAGCGTCTGTGCTTGCGACATGGCCACGAGCAGGCTGGCACCGACCAGCGCTCCGCAGCGCATCGCCACTATTCCATGACCGATGTCGATCGTCCGACCCACCAGCGGCGAGGAAAACGCCCAGAGCAGGAAACCGGCCGTATAGGACGCGGTGAGGATGCTTGCCGACCACCCCGTCTCGGCCAGGATACGCCCCGTCAGTGCTGGAAAAAGGTAGTAAAGCCCCGACCACAGCATCAGCTGCGCGACCGCATGACGCCCGACCAGACTGGCCCGTCCCCGCGTCAATGCGGGCTCGATCCGGGCCATGGCCTTGGATGGTGGAAGGGACACGCCAGCTCCGGAAAATTTGTTAATACAAATTATCTAAGACATTTGACGTGAGAAGGCAAGAATGGATCGCGTCGGTGCCGCCTTCAAGCAGGCGCGCGCAAGCGGGCTCCGGCGATGCTGAGGTCCCTGTCGAGGCCCTGTCGCCCAAGCGCATTCCCGGCAGTTCGCGGTGCTGCGGCGGCATCGGATCGCTGGCGCTACCGGCCGTCCCTGCTGCGAAGTTCCGCGTCCTTGCCGTGGCCTGACAGGCCACGGTATCGGCGCGTTCTTCATCGCCGTGACGGATGAGCCGCAGGGAAACGGTTGGTTCGGCCTGGTCAGCGCAGGCTTCCGCCGTCAGCGTACGGGGTCGGTCGCCCAATTGTCGGCGAGGTGGCCTGTGCCGGAACGGCCGGGATTCAACCTGGCCAGCGCCAGGCCGAGCCGCGCCGCTGCCAGCGTCGCCCCAAGATCGGCCTTGCCGCGTCCGGCGATGTCGTAGGCGGTGCCATGCGCGGGGGTCACGATCGGAAAGCCGTAGCCCGCGATCAGGGTCACGCCACGATCAAAGCCCATCAGCTTCATCGCGATCTGGCCCTGGTCATGATACATCGTCAGCACCGCGTCGAACTCGCCCCGCGTCGCCCGCACGAACACTGTGTCCGACGGTATCGGACCGGCGACATCCAGCCCCTCGGCCCGCGCCGCCTCGATGGCGGGGGCGATGATATCCTCGTCCTCTTCGCCGAAATTGCGTCCGTCGCCCGCATGGGGGTTCAGCGCGGCGACGCCGATGCGCGGGGCCGGCTTTCCGGCGCCCTCCATCACCGTGACGGTCAGGCGGATGCTGGACAGGATGCGCTCGGCGCTGAGGCTGGCCGCAACCTCGCGCAGCGGAATATGAGAGGTGACGCGGGCGTTCCACACCTCTTCCAGCACGTTGAATTCGCGCCCGCTGCGATCCGCCCCCAGCGTCGCGTCGATAAAACCGATCTCATCGACATAGGCGGGCCGCGCCAGTCGCATCGAATGCTTGTTGAAGGGCGTGAACATCGCCGCATCCGCCACGCCCGCCTGCGCCAGACGCAGGGCCGCGGCGAAATTCTGCAGCGAGGCCGCCCCGGCCCCTTGGCTCGAGCGCCCCAGCGTCAGATCGCCCGGCGGACAATTCCCCAGATCGACCATGACCTTTCCCGCGGGCAGCCGATCGGGCAGGTCCGCCGCCGCGACAGTCGGCAGATCAAGGTCGAGGCCCCCGTGCCGCGCGCCCAAGCCCAGCAGCCGCGCGTCGCCCAGCACGATCACGTCCCGATCCCGCATGTCCTGGTGGGTCAACAGTTTCGCGGCCAGTTCCGGCCCCACGCCCCCCGCATCTCCGATCGCCAATGCCAGCCGCATCTTCGGCCCCTTCTCATGTTGACGCGCGTTTCACCGCGCGCGGATGTCGTCTTCGCAGGGGCCGCCACGGGCGCCGGCCCGATCCCTGTCTTTCCGTCGCTGTCAGACTTGCCGACGGCGGGTCGAAAGCCGGTCCGCGACGACCCTTGCACACAGCGCCAGCGAGGTTGCGCCCGCGTCGGGATGACCCAGGCTGCGTTCGGCCAGCGGACGCGCGCGGCCCAGCCTTGGGCGCAGCTTCGCAGTGCCCTCGGCGGCAAGGGTTGCGCGGTCCGCCGCCTTCGACCATGCCTGGGCAAGGTCCAGCCCTGCCGTGATGCCGGCGCCCAAAGCCTCGACGAAGGGCACCATGGCGTCGACCAGCGTCTTGTCGCCCGGCCGGGCCCCGCCCAGATCGGTGATCGCCGTCAGCGCGGCCTCGGCGCCCCGGCCCACATCGGCCGCGCGGGCCGCATCCGCATCGCCAAGGGCAGAGCCCCAGGCCCGCAAGGCCACGCCCCACAGCGCCCCCGACGTGCCGCCGGCGCGATCCGCCCAGGCGTCGCCGGCAAGGCCCAGTGTCGTGGCGGCGCCGGCACCGGAAGCCGCGGCGTGGCGCGCGGCGCTGGCCGCGGCCCGCGACCCGCGCGCCATGCCCTGCCCGTGATCGCCGTCGCCGGCCTGCGCGTCGATGCGGCCCAGCATTTCTTCCGCTTCGGCCAGAGACGCGGCCAGCGCCTCGATCAGGTCGGCTATGCAGACGGCCGTGCCCCGCGATGCGGTCCCGCCCTGCGGAATCTCGCGCATAATGTCGGCGACAACCGGCGCCTCGGCACGACGCGGTTCGACCGCGCCCTTGCGAAAGGCCGGGGCGTCGGCCGGGGCGCGCCACAGCCGTTCCAGATCATCGTCCAGCCAGGTGATCGACAGCGAACAGCCGGCCATGTCGAGGCTGGTCACGAATTCGCCGACCTCGGGTTCGACGATGGCCAGCCCTTCTTGCTGCATCAGGCCCGAGAGATGATGCCAGATCACGAACAGTTCTTCGTATTTGGTCGAACCCAGCCCGTTCAGGACGACGGCGACGCGCCCGTCATGCCCGTCCGGGCGTTCGGCCAGCAGCGGCGTCAGCAGCATCCGGGCCAGATCGGCCGCCGCAACCATGGCTTCGGTGCGGGTGCCGGGTTCTCCGTGGATGCCGAGGCCAAGGGCCACGAAACCGTCATCGACGGTGAACAGCGGCCCTGGTTGACCCGGCAGCGTGCAGCCGGCGAAGGCCATGCCGAACGAGACCGTGGCGGCATTCGCGGCCTGTGCCACGGAAACCACGGCGTCGATATCCATGCCTTCCTCCGCGGCCGCCCCCGCGATCTTGAAGACCGGAAGATCGCCCGCCACGCCGCGCCGCTTGTCGCGCTGATCCGCGGGGGCGCTGGCCACGTCGTCGGTGACGGCAAGGATGCGCGCGTCGATGCCCTCGTCCTGCAACCGCCGGGCGGCGGCGCCGAAATTCAGCACATCGCCCGCATAATTCCCAAAGCCCAGGATCACGCCGCCGCCACGATCGGCAGCGCGCGCCACGCCCGCCACGGCGCTGGTCGAGGGCGAGGCGAAGACGTCGCCGGCGACCGCGGCATCGGCAAGGCCGGCGCCCACATATCCCAGAAAGGCCGGGTAATGGCCGGAGCCGCCGCCGATCACCAGCGCCACCTTGCCCTCGGCGCCCGGCGCGGCCCGCACCGCGCCATGCGGCACCGCCGCCACGCGGTCGCGATTGGCCGAACAGAAACCTGCCAGCGCGGTTGCCGCGAAGTCTTCGGGGTCGTCAAAGATCCTTGTCATCGCGGCGCCTCCTCTCGGTCAGAATGTCGCGGATATAATCCCGGTTGCGTGCGCAGATCCAAAGCCCGTCGCCGCCGTAATGTTCGACCAGAAACGGGCTGTCGAAACCCAGATCCAGCGCCATGTTGATTGCCGCCCGCCAGTTGATCGTGCCGCCCAGCAACGGCGCCGGATGGCTCATGGCCCGACCGGTGGCGCTGTCTTCCATGCGGTAGTAGTTCTTGACATGCCAATAGCCCGCGAAGGGGGCGCATCGCGCGATCATCCGGGTCCAGGGCTCGACCGGGCGATGCAGGCGGACCAGATTTCCGATGTCGATGTTCAGCCTCGCGGCCGGATGATCGAGATCGGTCATGAAGCGCGCGGCGCCTTCGCCGGTGCCCAGATAGGTATCCTCATACATCTCCAGCGACAGCTGGATGCCGCTGCGCCCGGCGTGACCCGCCAGCTCGCGCACACGATCCAGCGCCAGCCGGTAGGTTTCGGGATCGGCCGGGTTGCGGGGGCCGGGCTGGGTCCAGAACCATGTCGCGTCCTGCTGCGCCCGTGTCAGCGGGCCGAACAGGCCGATACTGACCCAGCCCGCGCCCAGTTCCGCCGCCGTGTCGATGACGCGGTGGCAATAGGCCAGATTCGCGTCACCGTGATCGGGGTCGATCACGCTGCGGCGCGCGGTCGAGATGGCGGGCACAGCCAGACCAAGACCGCGGCAGATCGCCATGAACTCGGCGCGCATGGGCGCCTCCAGATCGGCAACGCGCAGCCACGAATCCGTCGGATCGACGGCGACGAAGCCTGCGGCCGCGACCTCGGACAGGCTGGCCGCCCAGGCAACGGGGCCCGCCTCCTGCACCGATCGCCCGTCCGGCAGCGTCGCGGGAAACGGGATCATCGCGGCGGCGATGGGCCAGTCCGAAGGTGACCAGCGCGGCCGGCCGGTCTGCAGGATTGCGGAGGTCATTTGATATACTCTGTCAGGGCCAGCGATACCGACGGGACATAGGTGACCAGCAGCAGGACGAAGGCCAGCACGCCGATGAAGGGCAGGTTCGTGCGCGAGGTTTCCCAGATGCCAGACCTGGCGATCGAGCAGGAGGTGATCAGGACCGATGCGACCGGCGGCGTCTGCTGGCCGATGGCAAGGTTCAGCGTCACCATGATGCCGAAATGGACCGGATCGATCCCCACGGCGTTGACCAGCGGCATGACCACGGGCACGACGAGGATGATCGCGGCCGCGCCATGCAAAAACATCCCCAGCACCAGCAGCAGCAGGTTCAGCAGCGCCAGAACGATCAGCGGATTTGTCGTCATCTGCGTGATCTGCGCCGCCAGTTGCTGTGGCACCTGCGCCTGGGTCAGAAACAGCCCCAATGCCGCCGAGGTGGCGACCAGCAGCATGACCACGCCGGTCTGGCTGACCCCTTCCAGCATCGTGCTGCGCAACCTTTTCAGGTCCAGATCGCGATAGATGAAGATGCCGATGATCAGCGCGGCAAGAACGGCCAGTCCGGCCCCCTCGGTCGCCGTCACCACGCCCGAGAAGATGCCGCCCAGAATGATGACCGGCATGGTCAGCGCCCAGAAGGCCTCTTTCAAGCTTTTCCAGACGTGACACGGATCAAAGCCCTCGGCGCGCGGCAGGTCGTAGCGGATCGCCAGGATATAGGTGACCAGCATCAAAAGCCCGCCGCCCAGGATGCCGGGAACGATACCTGCGACGAACAGCTTCAGCACCGAGGTCTCGGCGATGGCGCCGTAAAGGATCATCGGGATCGAGGGCGGAATGATGATTGCCAGCGAGGCCGAGGACGAGGTGATCGCCGCCGCCAGCGTGCGGGAATAGCCGCGTTTCTTCATCTCGGGGATGAGCACGGTGCCGGTCGCCGCCACATCGGCGACAGCCGATCCCGAAATCTCGGCGAAGACCATCGAGACGCCGATATTGACCATGCCCAGCCCGCCGCGCACGAAGCCGATCAGCGCGGTGACGAAGTTGATCAGCCGGACCGAGATGCCCGATGTGTTCATCAGGTTGCCCGCCAGGATGAACAGCGGGATCGCGATCAGCGGAAACGAGGTTGCGCCAGAATACAGCGCGATCGCCATGTCGTAGAAACGGGCGCTGCCCGAGGTCAGGTAGAAGCCGCCGACGGACACGATGCCGATGGCGATCGCGATGGGCACGTTGATCAGGATCAGCAAGATCAGGGCGGCGGTGGTCAGAAGCAGGGTCACGGCCTGTCCTCCTTGCGGGACAGGGCCTCGGCTTCCTTCTCGGCCTCGGCGATGGCATGTTCGATCTCGGCGTGTTCGCGGTCGATGCCGCGTGCCGCATCGCGGATCGCGCGCGGCATCGTCATCAGGGTGCCAAGGATCATCAGCACGGCGGAAATCGGGATGACGGATTGCACGATATCCAGCGTCAGCCATGGCAGGCTGAGCAGCGAATCGAAGGCCGCGACCCTCAGCACCGCATAGCCGTACCATGCGACAAGCGCGAAGAAGGCGACCACCAGCATTTCCGACAGGATGGCCAGCGCCACGGCAGGCCCGCGCGGCAATGCAGCGACCAGCCCTGCAAAGCCCATATGCGACCGCGTGAACACGGCATAGGTGGCGCCGAAATAGGTCAGCCATGCCAGCAGCACGCTTGCGACCTCGTCATACCACGAGGGTGACGAGCCCAGATAGCGCATGGTGGTCGAATAGACGACGGCGACGGCCAGCACGACCAACAGGACAAGGCAGATCGACTCGATCAGCCGGAGCAGGATCTTCTCTGTCTGGACAATCATGGGGTGCTCCTGCGCGAGACGGTCGGCACGACAGCCGCGCGCCGACCGCGAGGCGGTCCTACTTGGCCAGCGCCTGTGCCTTCGAGACCAGATCGGCCCCACCCGGAACCTGCTGAGCGAAAGCATCGTAGATCGGTTGCGAGGCCGCGACGAAAGCGGCCTTGTCGGCGTCGTTCACCTCGACCCCCGCCGCCTTGACCTTCTCGACCAGCGTGCCATCCGCCTTCTCGCCCTCGGCGAGCGACCAATCCTGGACCTCGTCCGCGATTTCGGACACGGCCGTTTTCACGTCGTCGGGCAGGCCCGCCCATGTCTCGGCCCCGCTGGTCAGATAAGTGGGCGAATAGACGTGGTCCGTGAGGCTGAGATATTTCTGCACCTCCTGAAAATTCGCGCCGACGATGTTGGTCAAAGGGTTTTCCTGACCGTCCATCGTTCCGGTCTGCAGGGCGACGAACACCTCGGAGAAGGCCATCGGCGTCGGGTTCGCGCCCCATTCCTTGAACATCGCGACCCGCCATTCCGACGACGGCGTGCGGATCTTCAGTCCCGCAAGATCCTCGGGGGTGTTGATCGGCCGCGTGTTGTTGGTGATCTGGCGAAAACCGTTCTCCCATGTCGAAATCAGGTGCAGGCCTTTCTCGTCAAGCTTCGGCGCCAAATCGGGTTGGATGATCTGGGCGTCGATGGCCCTCAGATGGGCCCGGTCCCGAACCAGGAACGGCATGTCGAACAATGCGAATTCCGGCAAGAAATTGGTCATGATCGACGATACCAGCGTGAACTGCACCGTGCCCAGCCGCAGCTTCTGGACCAGTTCCTTCTCGTCGCCCAGCTGGCCGTCGGCATAGAATTCGACCTTGTCGGCATCACCCAGCCGGGCCTGCAGATCCTCGGCGAACTTCGCCGCGCTGCGACCCTGCAAGCTGTTCGAGGCGGCCCCCACCGCCACGATGTAGGTCTCGGCCGCGACCGGTGCCGCGGCCATCGTCACGGCGCAAACCATCAGGCCGGCGGCGCTTTTCCGAAAGGTTTTCATGTGCTGTCTCCTCCTCCCAGAACATGCAGAACTGCATATTCGATCGATGTATTTTGTATACATGCGCAAGGTATCGACCAGCAATCCTTTTCTTGCTACACTGCGCCATGATCTCATAAGCCTTTGAAATTCAGGAAAAGGTGAAGGTTCCAGGATGACGGCCAACATCGCGATCACAAATCGTTCTCTTCACGATCAGGTCGTCAGTCGGGTGCGGGACCTGATCATCGAGGGCGTTCTGGAGCCCGGCAGCCGAATCGACGAGGCCCGTCTGATCGAGGAACTGGAGGTCTCTCGCACGCCGTTCCGCGAAGCCCTGCGCACACTCGCCGCCGAGGGGCTGGTGATCGTTCGCCCGTCGAAAGGCAGCATCGTGCGCAAGCTGACGCGCGAGGATGTCTTTTCGATGCTGGAGGTGCTGGCGCATCTTGAACGGCTGGCCGGCGAACTGGCCTGTGCGCGGGCCGGCGACGAACAGATCCAGGCGCTTGTGGATCTGCACCAGCGGATGATGGAATGTTACCGCCAGCGCGACCGTCTGCCTTATTACAAGCTGAACCAGGAATTTCACTCGCGGCTGGCCGAACTGTCGAAAAACACGACGCTGCAGGACATGCAGGCCAATATCCAGGCACGGCTGAAGCGCATCCGCTATATCGGCAACCAGAAACCGGAATCATGGGCCGGCGCGGTTGCCGATCACGAAGAGATGGTCGCGGCGTTGAAGGATCGGGACGGCAAGCGGCTTGGCGACGCCATGTCCGACCATCTCGGCCGGACGTGGGAGCGCGTCAAGGACAGCATATAGACCAGATCATTGGACCCGTTATCGCTGCCCCGCCGAAACCTGCGATCCGTTCACGCCGCGTGGACGGACCGAGAGCCGGTCATGGTCCCGGGTTCGAAGATGCGGGTGCCCTAACCCTCGTCGGGCGAAGACAGCAGCCATTCGCGCAGGGTCACGCTGGTCTTTTCCATATGCTCGCGCAGGATCACCGCCAGCCGCCCGCCGTCGCGGGCCTGAAGTGCGTCCAGAATGTCCTCGTGTTCCTTCATGGCCTGATCCCAGCGTTCGCGGGTCATGTTGGCCATGTAGCGTCCGCGTCGCACCCGCGCTGCCAGGGTGCCATACTGCACCGTCAGCGTGGCGTTGCGGGCGGCCGCCAGGATCGTCTCATGGATCTGCTGGTTCAGCTTGAAATAGGCCTCAAGCTCGCGCGCCGTGTAATGGGCGAACATCCGGTCGTGCAGGGCGCGGACCTGCGCGATCTCGTCGTCGGTAATGTGCTTGCAGGCCAGTTCGCCCGCCAGCGCCTCCAGCGCGCCCATGACCGGGAACAATTCGTCCAGTTCCTCGACCGTGATGCGGCTGACCCAGGCGCCGCGATTGGGTTCCAGATTGACCAGCCCGTCGGTCGCCAGCACCTTCAGCGCCTCGCGCAGGGGCGTCCGCGAGACGCCGTAAAGCTCGCATAATTCCTTTTCGGGCACTTTGCGGCCGGGCTGCAACTCGCCCGACACGATCAGCTTTCGCAGCGATTCGGTCAGTTCCTCGTGCAGCGGGCGACGCTTCAACTGGGTCGCGGAAAGGTTCATCGTCAACGCGCCTCCTGGAGCGCAAGTTCGAAAAGCCGGGCGACGTGAATCGCCCTGCGCCCGGTCCCGTCCGCGATCTGGTGGCGGCACGAGGTGCCGTCCGCCACGATGATCGCATCGCCGGGCGCGGCGCGGATGGCGGGAAACAGGCTCAGTTCCCCCATCTGGCGCGAGATCGCCTCGGTTTCCAGTCCATAGCCGAAGGATCCGGCCATGCCGCAGCAGCTGGTCTCGATCAATTGAATATCGGTTTCGGGCAGCAAAGCCAGCGCTTTGTGGATCGCGGGCATGACATCCAACGCCTTCTGATGGCAATGGCCGTGCAGCAGGACCGGAACACCGGGCGGGCGCAGCGGCAGACTCCACCGCCCGGCCTCGTGTTCGGCGGCGACATATTCCTCGAACATCAGCGCGGCGCCGGCGATCTGTGCCGTGTCGTCGCCCGGCAGCATCGCGGGAATTTCGTCGCGCAGCGTCAGCAGGCTGGACGGCTCCAGCCCGACGATGCTGCGCCCGGCACGGATATGGGGCAACAGCGCGTCGATCAGTCGGCGGGCCTCGGTCCGGGCCTCGTCGACCAGTCCGGCCGACAGCAGCGTGCGGCCACATTGCAGCGGCGGTCCGCCATCCAGCGGCCGGGCCACCGTCACGCGCCTGCCGGCCGCGTTCAGAACCCGGACCGCGGCACGCAGGTTCTCGGGCTCGAACCAGCGATTGAACGGATCGGCGAACAGCACGATATCGGCATCCGCCCCTTGCGCCTCGGCATCGCGGAAGGGGCGAGCGGACCAGTGGGGCAGGGCGCGCGCGGCGGAAAAGCCGGTCGGCCGCTGCATCAGCCGCGCCAGCAGCGGCAGGCGGTTGCGCAGGTTCATCAGCCAGTGCAGCCGCGCGGCCACCGGCGCATAGCGCGGCAGATAGGCCACCAGCCGGTCATGCAGCGTCAGACCGTTGCTGCGGGCGCGGGCGGCGAGAACCTCGATCTTCATGCGGGCCATGTCCACGCCGGTCGGGCATTCGCGCTTGCAGCCCTTGCAGGACACGCACAGGGCCAGCGTATCGGCCATCGCGTCCGATGTCAGCGCATCGGGGCCAAGCTGGCCCGAGATCGCCAGCCGCAGCGTGTTGGCCCGACCGCGAGTCACGTCGCGTTCGTGACGGGTGACGCGATAGGACGGACACATCGTCCCGCCCGCCAGCTTGCGGCAGGCGCCGTTGTTGTTGCACATCTCGACCGCGCCCTGAAACCCGCCGCCGGCGCCGGGCCATGCCGACCAGTCGAATTCGGTCTTCAGCGGCGCCACCGTATAGCCGGGCGCAAAGCGGAACAGGCGGCGGTCATCCATCTTCGGCGCATCGACGATCTTGCCGGGATTGAAGCGGCGATCCGGGTCGAACCGGTCCTTGACCTCGCGGAACAGCGTGGTGATTTCGGTCCCGAACATGCGCTCGTGAAATTCCGACCGCACGATCCCGTCGCCATGTTCGCCCGAATGCGACCCCTTGTATTTCGATACCAGCGCAAAGGCTTCCTCGGCGATCGCGCGCATCCGTTTGACATCGGCGTCCAGTTTCAGGTTCAGCACCGGCCGCACATGCAGGCAGCCGACCGAGGCATGGGCATACCACGTTCCCCTGGTGCCGTGGCGTTCGAAGACCGCGCTCAGCTCGCGCGTGTATTCCGCCAGATCGGGCAGTTCGACGGCGCAATCCTCGACGAAGGAGACGGGCTTGCCCTCTTGCTTCATCGACATCATGATGTTCAGCCCGGATTTGCGGACCTCGGCGATCTGGCCCTGAAGGCGCTGGTCGGCGATCGGGACCACGCCGCCCCAGCCCTTGCCCTCGGCGCGCCAGTCAAAGCCCAGATCGGCCATGCGTTCGTCCAGCAGCCGCAGCTTTTCGGCATTGGCGGCGGCGTCGCCTTCGTCGAATTCGACCAGCAGCAGGGCGGCGGGATCGCCCTTGACGAATTGCTCGATGGTGGGACGGAACATCGGGATCTGCCGTGACAGGCCGATCATCGTGTTGTCCACCAGCTCGACCGATAGCGGGTTCAGCGCAACCAGATGCTGGGTGGCGTCCATCGCCTGATAGAAGCTGGGGAAATGGCACACGCCCAGCACGCGCTGGCCAACCAGCGGCCACAACTTCAGTTCGATCCGGGTGAAATAGGCCAGCGTGCCCTCGCTGCCGACCAGCAGGTGGGACAGGTTGACGGGTCGGTTCTTGGGCACCAGTGCATCGATGTTGTAGCCGCCGACCCGCCGGGTCAGTTTCGGAATCCGCGCCTCGATCAGCGCCGCATGGTCGCGACCCATCGCCAGAAGCGGATCCACCAGCGCGTCGGACGGCCCGCCCCTCGGCCCGACCGGCCCGAACTGCGCCAGGGTGCCGTCGGCCATGATCGCCTCGATCGAGATCACGTTGTCGCGCATCGTGCCGTATCGCAGCGACCGCCCGCCGCAGGAATTGTTGGCCGCCATCCCGCCGATCGTGGCGCGCGATGCGGTCGAGACATCGACCGGAAACCACAGCCCGTGCGGTTTCAGCGCCCGGTTCAGATCGTCCAGAACGATGCCCGGTTCCACCACGACGCGGCGGTTCGCGGGATCCAGTTCCAGGATGCGGTTGAAATGCACCGAATTGTCGAGGATCAGCCCCGAATTGATCGTCTGCCCGCATTGCGAGGTGCCGCCGCCGCGTCCGGTGACCGGCACATCGGCATCGCGGGCGACGGCCAGCGCGGCCTCGACATCCGCAAACCCGCGCGGGATCGCCACGCCCTGCGGCATGATCTGGTAGAAGGACGCATCGGTGGAATAGCGGCCGCGCGAAAACGTGTCGAACAGGATTTCGCCCGAAAACTCCCTGCGCAGCGCCTGATCCAGCATGGGCGACCCTTTCGACTTGGTTATTGACTTCGGGCTACCCGAATTGGATACATAATGCAAAATTAAAAAGGCATTTGGAAGCGGCAGGATGCCGCGAAGGGAGAAAACGCATGTCACATCGCGCAGGACGCCATTTTCTGCAGATTCCGGGCCCCAGCCCGGTCCCCGACCGCGTGTTGCGCGCGATTTCCGCCCAGGTGATCGACCATCGCGGCCCCGATTTCGCCGCTGTCGGACAGGCGGCGCTGGAGGGAATGAAATGGGTATTCAAGACCGCACAGGATGTCGTCATCTATCCATGTTCGGGCACCGGCGCATGGGAGGCGGCCCTGGTCAATGTCCTGGCCAAAGGCGACCGGGTGCTGATGTATGAAACCGGTCATTTCGCCGCGATGTGGAAGAAGATGGCCGAAAAACTGGGCCTGCGCCCCGAATTCATCGAGGGCGACTGGCGCGGCGGCGCCGATCCCGAGGCGATCGAGGCGCATCTGCGCAGGGACAAGGCGCACGAGATCAAGGCCGTCTGCGTCGTCCACAACGAGACCTCGACGGGCTCGGTCTCGCCGATCGCGCAGGTGCGGGCGGCCATCGACGCGGCGGGGCATCCGGCGCTGCTGATGGTCGATACGATCTCGGGGCTGGCCTCGATCGATTTCCGCTTTGACGAATGGGGCGTCGACGTGGCGGTGTCGGGTTCGCAGAAGGGGCTGATGCTGCCGCCGGGCATCGCCTTCAACGCGGTCAGCGCCAGGGCGATGGCAGTGTCCGAGACGGGCGGGATGCCACGATCCTACTGGGATTGGCGCGACATGAAGGCCAGCAACGCGACCGGCTATTTCCCCTATACGCCGGCGACGAACATGCTGTTCGGGCTGAACGAGGCGATCTCGATGCTGCGCGACGAAGGGCTGGAAAACGTCTTTGCCCGCCATCAACGGCACGGCGCGGCGACCCGCGCGGCGGTGCGCCACTGGGGGCTGGAGGTGCTGTGCCGCCAGCAGGGGCAGGAAAGCGGTGTGCTGACCGCCGTGATGATGCCCCAGGGCCACAGCGCCGATGCCTTCCGCAAGGTGGCGCTGAAACATTACGACATCTCGCTGGGCAACGGCTTGTCCAGGGTCGCCGACAAGGTGTTCCGGATCGGCCATCTGGGCGATTTCAACGACCTGACGCTGGCGGGAACCCTGACCGGGGTCGAACTGGGCCTGCGCAAGGCCGGGGTGCCCCATCGCGATGGCGGGGTCGAGGCCGCGATGGCGGTTCTGGACGATCTGGCGGCGCCCGGTATCGCCGCCGAATAGCACGCGCGTCCGGGGAGTTCGGGGGCGCCGCCGGGTCCCTGAACCTCGCCGGACCCGCGAACCGGAGGCCGGTATCCACGACAGGATCCGCCCTCCGGCTGTGCCGTTTTCCGGTTCCGGTCAGACGAAATCGAAGCTGTCATCCTCGATCCGGGCCATGTCGATTCCCGCGATCTCGAAACCCAGCTTGCCCGTCGCCGACAGGACCACCTCGTCAAAGGCGGCCGCTGCCTCGTAATCGATCCGGTCGGCCGGCTTCAGCAGGATTTCGTCGACCGCCGCACCGTCGTCGTAGAAGGCAAGCCGTATCTGGCCCCTGCCGCCGAAACCCGTCAGATCCAGCGCGATTCCGGTCGCGTCGGTCAGGCGGCCGCCGTCATCCATGCTGACACGCAGCGCCTCGGGTCCGTCGATGCGGTGGGCCTCGGATTTCCAGATCCGATCCGACAGCGGCGCATAGATGCCCAGCCCCTCGCCGGCGAAAGTCAGCAGGCCGAACCTGGTTCCCTCGGCCGAGATGGAGATGTCCGAACCCTTGATGTCGAGGCCGCGGGCGATGGGTGGCACGACCTGGCGGGCGACGGTTTCGCCGTCCTCGGAATAGGAGATTCGATCGAAGAACCGCCAGCCGCCGCCGAAATCGACGCCCGTGACGACGGTCCGGACGGGCTTGTCCAGCGTCACGCCGACCAGGATCGGCTCGTGATCGGATACCGCGAAGGGATCGGCATTGTAGAAGCCGGCGTTGTTGAAGGCCGAGGAATAGGAAAAGAGATCGGGCTCGTCGGCGTTGATATGCCATTCGGCGACGCCGGTGACATTGTCCAGCAACCCCTGCGAGGCCAGCCCGTAATCCAGCGTGCCGCGCTGGCCGTCGAAGACGTAGGAATAAGCCTCCTGGCCCAGATATGCGCCGGCGAGATCGGTCAGACCGGCCTGTTTCAGCGCCTGAACCGGGTCTTCCATGGCGTAGGAATTCAGATCACCCAGCAGCAGCACGTTTTCGATGCTGCCGGCGCCGGTCGGATCGGTGGCGATCCAGCGCGTCAGCTCTGCCGCGGCCTCTTGGCGAACGCCGTTCCAGAAGCCCTGGCCGTCGCCCTGATCGAAATTCGGATCGTTGCGCAGTGCCTCGATCAGCGCGGGATCGACATCGGCCGCCATCGCCGCGTCCAGCAGGCTGTCGAGACCGCTGGCGCCCTTGGATTTGAGGTGGTTCGCGACCACCGTGATCCCGCCGCCATCCGCGGCCTCGAAACTGGCGGCCATCGAGGGGCGGTTGCGGTCGAAATCGCCGACGAAATCGCCGGTGCTTTCCTGGATCTGGCGGACGATATCCCACGTCGTCGCGGCGGTGGATTCGGTGTAATCCAGCACGGCCGAGCCTTTCAGCGCAACCTGATCGGCACGATAGATGATGCCGGTGGTGATCGCATCGGTGCCCACGAAGCCGGTGCCGGGATCGACGAAGGCCCAGACATCCGCGCCCTCGGCCCGGTTCAGCGCATCGACCAGCGTGGCGATGGCGCTGTCCTCGCCAAAGCCGTTATTCTCGATCTCCTGAAGGGCCAGGACCTCGGCATCCATCCGGGTGATCGCGGCGACCAGCTTGTCGGTCTGGCGGACCAGATCCTCGGCCGTGGTCGCACCGCGGGGGTCCAGGTCGCCGTTCGGCCCGGTGCCCGCGCCTGCCACATCCAGCGTGGTGAAATAGTTCAGCACGTTGAAGCTGGCCATCTGAAGGTCGCCGCCGACATCGGGCCGCTCGGCCGGGCGCTGACCCGTGTCCGCGATCACCTGCAGCGGCGCATCCACCTGGATGCGATAGCCGCCGTAGCGTTCATCCATGATCCCGGTGACATCGGGCAACTGGCTGCCCAGTCGCAGCGTCGGCCCCTCTGCGGTCAGCGGATCGGCCGCCGTCAGCGGCGTGCCGTCGCCGGAATCGATCATCGTGATCGTGTCGCGGTTCTGCGCGGTCGAGCTGTCGTCGATGGTCAGGCGCCCGGCGGCGTTTGCGCGGGCCAGCGCCTCGATCTCGGCGGCCTGGGTCTGGGCGTCGTAGATCTGCGTCGGCTGGACCAGATTGCCCTCGGCCACCTGGATCTCGCCAAAGCGGTCGAGATTGAAGTTCGTGACCACCGTCAGCGGATCCTCCGAGCCGGTGACAAGCTGGACCCGCATCCCCTCATAGGCCTCGAAACCGGCGCTCATCCCCAGCGTGATCAGGGTGACGGCGGGCAGCGGAACGCCGGTTTGCAGCACCGCGAGGTCGCGGACATTGCTCAGTTCGGTCAGGCCCGAGAATTCCGACACATCCGCCGTCAGCCGAAGCTGCTGACCCACCGCGACCGGCTGGCCGGAATAGACATAGATTCCCTCCGAGGTCGCGGCGTCGCCGTCGCTGTCGCCGTCTTCCTCTTGCAGATAATAGCCGACCTGCGCGCCGGCGGCGTTGGTGATGATACCGGTCACGACCGCCTCGACGGTGACCTCCG
Source organism: Paracoccus sp. UBA5162 (assembly GCF_002413585.1). Classification (NCBI taxonomy): domain Bacteria; kingdom Pseudomonadati; phylum Pseudomonadota; class Alphaproteobacteria; order Rhodobacterales; family Paracoccaceae; genus Paracoccus; species Paracoccus sp. UBA5162. The sequence goes on along the minus strand of NZ_DHXG01000077.1, from coordinate 67,738 downwards.
CGCCGGGCATTCCGGTGGCTGCACCGCTGCCCTGAATGGCTGAAATCCGCGTGATCGTGGTGTCGTCGTCTTCGACCGCGACGCTCAGATCCGCGATCGTCAGCCCGTCATAGGCCGGATCGGCGCTGGCGACGGTGAAACCCAACGCCCCGGAATGGGTCGCGGCCTCGTCGATGGTGTCGTCGACGGCGCGCACGATCACCTCGACCGGGTCGGTGCCGCCGAGGATCGCGGTTGCGGAGGCGCCGAAGGTCCTGCCGTCCAGGCTGATCTCGCCTTGCCCGTCCGCTGCCTCGATGGTGACCTCGACCGGCGCCGCGGGCATGGTCGCCAGTTCCAGCGTGAAGCTGTCGGTGGTGGGTCCGGCTTCGGATACCGACAGCCCATCGCCCGCCCGCGCGATCACGGCCGGGCCGGCATTGCCGCCCGAGGTGCCGATGACGCGGAAATCGTCCACCGCGAAATCCTCGTCGCCCGCGTCCAGGCTGGCGGTGAAGCGCAGGTCCATGACGCTGCCGGTGCCGGCGATGGCGGCGGTGAATTGCTGGAAGGCGTCGGCCAGCACGGCGCCGTCGCCGCTGCCGTCCAGATCGGTGTCCTGCCGGAAATTGCCGTTGAAGCTGCCCGAGGTGAAGTCCGAGCCGACGAAAGCCAGCAAAGTCTGCCACGCTCCGCCGTCGATGCGCGCCTGCACCATCAGCAGATCGCCCGCGTCGATATCGCCCGGAGTGTCGAAGAACTCCGCGAATCTGCCCTGGAAGGTCAGATCCGACAGGCCGGAAATGTCGATGCCGGACCATTCCGCGGTGATCGGCAGCACAGCCCCTTCGCCGTCCAGATCCATCCCGGTCAGGTGGCTGCCATCGGCCCCGGCATAGGTCTTCAGCGCCGAAGGCGTCGGGTCCGTGCCGAAATCGGCGACGGTTCCGGCAATGCCGAAGTAATCGCCCAAGCCATCCGAAAAGAACGGCGCCGAGGTGGAAAAGCCCGCGCCGCTGTCAAAGGTCTCGTTCAGCGCGACCACTTGGGCCGCGGCGGCCGCGTCGCCGAAAGCACCGGCGAATTCCGCCGCCAGCGCCGCGTCGCGGCTGCCGATAGGGTCGGCGTCGAAATCTTTTTCGTGAGGTATGGTGGCCATGCGTCTTTTCCCTGTCAGCCCATCGGTTGCCCGCGCAGGCCGAACGCTAGCAGTTCTGTGCAACCGTCTCGTGACGCGGCAGGCCGGCAGCCCGATCTCCGCGGCCGGTCCGGCCATGCGCGAGAGACCGAGCTTATGGCTCGCCGTGCGGATGGCAACATCTTTCGCATCCCAACCAGCGGTTGTCCGCGCCCCCGCCCCGGGGCGCCATCGGCCCGCCGCGGGATTGTGCAGGAATGTCGAACACAGAGCGCGACCGATCGGGCCTAATTCCGCGGACGGGAGAGGCCTATCTGATCTGGCAGAGGACGCGGAAGATGCCGCGCCAATCGAAAGGACATGACCATGAAAAAATTCTTTGTTGCATTGATCGCCGCCACCCTGGCAACCGGCGCCGCACAGGCCGCCAATATCGGTCAGAACGAACGTCCGGGCTCGGCCGCCAGCCCCGCCCAGGCCGTCCAGACCGCCGAGGTCAAGGCCGACGAGGTGCTGTCGTCGCGCGAACTCAGCCATCGCGGGATTCCCGACGACACGATCCTGACCGTCACCAGCTTCCCCACTTCGGACGCAGCGCCGGTCGGCAACAGCGACCGCTGATCGCCGTTTCAGACGGATCCAGGGCCGCCCTTGCCGATGCAGGGGCGGCTTTCTACATGTCTGCCTCGACCATGTGGCAATCGGGGGCAGAACAAGATCATGGACATCGCCATCCTGCGCACATTCGTCGCGATCATCGACGAGGGCAGCTTTGCCGCCGCGGCGCGGCGGATGTCGATCTCCAAAAGCCTGTGCAGCAAGCATGTCTCTGATCTGGAGGCGGATCTGGGCGCGCGGCTGCTGCACCGGACCACGCGATCGGTGACGCCGACCGCCGCCGGTCAGTGCTATGCCAACCGCGTCCGCGACGTTCTGGCCCGGCTCGACGAGGCCAGCGAGGCCGTGCGCGCCCTGTCGGATCATCCCGTCGGTCCGCTGAAGATCGGCTCTCCCATCGTGTATACGCTGAACGTGTTGCGGCCGCATCTGCTGCGCTTCATCGAGAGCAATCCCCATGTGCAACTGGAGGTGATGCTGGACGACGGCCGGTCCGACATCATCGCGGGCGGATTCGATGCGGTCATCCGGATCGGCCATCTTCCGGATTCCGCCCTGACCGCGCGCAAGCTTCACGAGGCCAGGATCGTGATGGTCGCGTCGCCAGGCTATGTCGCCGAACATGGCGCGCCCGAGGTTCCGGCAGATCTGACCCGGCACCGCTGCCTGCACTACTCGAACCTGCCCGGCAGCGGCACCTGGCCGCTGCAACAGGGCAAGGTCCTGATCCACCAGCGGGTCCGGATCGCCTTTGCTTCCAACAACAGCGAATTGCTGCGAATGATGGCGATCGAGGGGCGGGGAATCGCGTTGCTGCCGCTGTTCGCACTTGGCGACGAACTGGAAACCGGGGCGCTGGTGCCGCTGATGCCTGATCATGCCCTGCCCGATGTTCCCGTTTCGCTGGTCTATCCTTCGCGCCGGTTGCTGACCGCTGCGATGCGCAGCTTCCTGGATTTCACCGCGTCGCTGCGGCTGGTCTAGCGGCAAGCGCGGGTCCGGCCGTCTTCGGTCGCATGGCGCCGCGGTTCCGGCCGCTGATCCCGTGGGCACGATACCGGCGTGGTGCCGGCACGACCCGAACCGGTCCGCCGCTATCCTGCGGTCGGGATCAATCCGTCCGAAACTGCGCCAGGCCATCCGGCGTTGATTGCGTATGCCGCGCGAAACGGCGACACTTGCTGCCGGACGGGCCGTTCGCCGCGTTTCGGCGCCGACCGGCCGGTCCGAAGGAAAGGTTTCGTGCAGATGGATTCGTTCATCGTCTTCTTCCGGCTTGCCGGCGCGGTCGCCTTGCTGCTGTTCGCGCTGCGGCTGGTGGGCAAGGGGATGACCGACGCCTTCGGCGTGCGGCTGAAGATGGTGCTGGGACTGGGCACGCGCACCGGCCCGCGCGCCTTCTTCTCTGGCCTCGTCGCCACGCTGGCGCTGCAATCCTCGACGGCGACCGCGCTGATGACCGCATCCTTCGTCGAACGCGATCTGGTGCGCGGACGCATGGCGCAGATCGCCCTTCTGGGCGCGAATGTCGGCACCGCCCTGACTGCCTGGATCGTGGCCACGGGGATCGAGGCCCTGTCGCCGCTGCTGTTGCTGATCGGCTATGTGATGCGGCGGCAGAGATTGCCGGCCATTTCGGGCACGGGTCTTGCACTGATCGGCGTCGGGCTGATGCTGTTGTCGCTGACGCTGCTGAACAATGCGACCTCACCGCTGCGCGATTCTCCGACGATGGGCGCCTTCCTGACGATGCTGGACGGTGCCTGGCCCGTGGCCGTGGTCATCGCGGCGGCTCTTGCGGCGGTCTGCGCCTCGTCGCTGGCGGCGATCATGCTGATCCTGACACTGGGGCTGTCGCCCGGCCTGACCGTCGCGATGGTGCTGGGGGCCAATCTGGGCGGCGCGATCCCGCCGGTACTGGCGACGCTGGCATCGCGGACAGCCGCCCGGCGCGTGACCGCCGGAAACCTTGTCGTGCGCGCCCTGGGCTGCGTGGCGATCCTGCCCTTCGCGGGTCCGGTCGGCAGGGCGCTGGAACGCCTGCCGCTGCCGCAGACCGGCCTTGCGGTCGAGGCGCATCTGCTGCTGAATATCGCCCTGGCGGCGGTGATCTGGCCGTTCAGCGGCCTGATCTGGTCCGCCGTCAGCCGTCTGCTGCCGGACAAGCCGGACGAGGACGCCGACCGCACGCGATGGCTGACCGAGGCCGCGCTGGAAACCCCGGCGCTGGCGCTGGCGGGCGCCAGCCGCGAGGCCCTGGCGATCGGCGACATTGTCCAGCGGATGCTGGTCCAGACACATAACGCCTTTTCGACCAGCGACACGGCACCGCTGGCCGAGGTCAAGGCGCTGGACGATCGCGTCGATCGCCGGCAGCAGGAGGTCAAGACCTATCTCAGCCGCCTGGGGCAAAACGCGACCGAACAAGAGCGGCGTCGATCGCTCAACATCATCGATTACGTGGTCAACCTCGAACATGTCGGCGACATCATCGACCGGAATCTCGCGGCGGAATTGCGCAAACGCTCCGGTCTTGGCCTGCGATTCTCCGATGCGGGCTACAAGGAACTGGAATCGCTGTTCCTTCTGACACTGGAAAATCTTTCTACCGCGCAGACCGTCTTCATGACCGGCGATCGCGCGCTGGCGCGGCAATTGATGGAGGTCAAGGTCGATATCCGCAACATGGAGCGGCAATCGGCGCAGCGGCATCTGATCCGCCTGCGTGAGGGCCACGAGCAGAGCCGGCAGACCTCGTCGCTGCATCTGGACATCCTGCGCGACCTCAAGCGGATCAACGCCCATCTCGTCGCCGTGGCCCATCCGATCCTCGACGAAGAGGGCCTGCTGATCGACAGCCGACTCAAGACCGGCTGAGGCGGTGCGACAAGCTTGATCTGGCCCGCAAAGCCCCCTAGGCAGCCCGCGACAACCGGAAAGGCACGGCATGGCCGACAAGGATTTCGAAGCGCGCCACCTCGAGACACTGGACCGCGATCTGGGCCGGTTCTCGAATCTGGAACTGGCCACGGCCTATGTCGCGCGCCCGCTTGTCGGGCCCGGTATCGCGCTGGTCTTCATCATGCTGGCCGGACTGGCCGCAGCACTGTTTCTGGGCCAGTCCAGTCAGGGCCTGATCGTGGTGCTGGCGGCGGTCTTCGGCGCCTATATGGCGCTGAATATCGGGGCCAACGACGTCGCAAACAACATGGGCCCCGCGGTCGGTGCCAATGCCCTGACCATGGGCGGCGCGATCATCATCGCCGCCATTTTCGAAAGCGCCGGCGCGCTGATCGCGGGCGGCGATGTCGTTTCGACCATCGCAAAGGGCATCATCGCCCCCGAGGTGCTGGGCGATACCACGATCTTCATCTGGGCCATGATGGCGGCGCTGCTGTCCTCGGCGCTCTGGGTGAACCTGGCCACCTGGATCGGCGCGCCGGTCTCGACCACGCATTCCGTCGTCGGCGGCGTCATGGGCGCGGGCATCGCCGCCGCCGGTTTTGCCGCCGTAAACTGGATGCTGGTCGGCACGATTGCGGCAAGCTGGGTCATCTCGCCCTTGCTGGGCGGGCTGATCGCGGCCGCGTTCCTGTGGTTCATCGAGGCCCGGATCATCCATCAGCCCGACAAGGTTGCGGCCGCACGCCGCTGGGTGCCCGGCCTTGTCGGCATCATGGCCGGCACCTTTGCCGCCTACCTGGCGCTGAAAGGGCTGAAACATCTGTTCGACGTGTCGCTGGGTCTTTCGATCGTGATCGGGCTGGCCATCGGGATCGTGACCTGGCTGGCGATGATCCCGGTGATCGCCCGCCAGTCGCGGGGCCTCGAGAACCGCAACAAGTCGCTGAAGGTCCTGTTCGCGATCCCGCTGGTCGTCTCGGCCGCGCTGCTCAGTTTCGCGCATGGAGCCAATGACGTGGCCAATGCCGTCGGTCCCTTGGCCGCGATCGTGCAGACCGTCGCCTCGGGCAGCGTCGGGCAGTCGTTCACCATTCCCATCTGGGTCATGCTGATCGGCGCCTTCGGAATCAGCTTCGGGCTGTTCCTGTTCGGCCCCAAACTGATCCGCATGGTGGGCAGCGAGATCACCAGGCTGAATCCGATGCGGGCCTATTGCGTGGCGCTGTCGGCCGCGATTACCGTCATCATCGCCAGCTGGCTGGGTCTGCCGGTCAGTTCGACCCATATCGCGGTGGGCGCGGTCTTCGGCGTGGGCTTCTTTCGCGAATGGGATGCGGAACGCCGCGCCCGGATCGCACGGCTGGCCGTGGACGCGCCGCTGGTCAACCCCGAGGAACGGCGTCGTCGCAAGCTGGTTCGCCGGGCGCATGTTCTGACCATCGGTGCCGCCTGGGTGGTGACGGTTCCCGCCGCGGCCCTGCTGTCGGCGATCATCTTCTACGTGATGCGCACCATCAACGGCTGATATGTTGGCGGTGCCCGCGACATTCTTCGCGGTCGCCGCCGAAACCGATCAGCGCCCGCGTCATGTCCGCGGGCGCCGAAATTGCCGAAGGCCGGAAAAGGTCGCTGATGCGTTTTCCCGTGCGTGATCCGGAACCCTAGTTGGATTTCTGATCCGTCGCGCCGCCATTCATGCCG
>NZ_DHXG01000077.1:0-61063 GCF_002413585.1 Paracoccus sp. UBA5162 | reverse complement strand
TCATGCCGCCGCCCATCATGAAGTCCCGGATTTCCTTGGGGCTCACCTGACCGTTGCCATCTGCATCCGCCATCTTGAACATCCGTTCGTGGACGGCCTGAACCTCTTCAAGGGACAGCGAACCATCACCGTTCGTGTCCATCATGGCGACGACCATCGCGGGCATCATCGAGGCGCCCATGTGACCCTTCTTGCCGGAGCGATCCTTCTTGCCGGACCAGTCCTTCTTGCCGGACCAGTCCTTGTCCGCGCCATCCCCGGACATGCCGTCCTGGCCTGCCATGCCGTCCATCTGCTGATCGCCCGGCGTCACCGTGTCGGAAGCGCCGGCACTGTGCTGGCTGGCCTGCGCGCCGACTGCGGCGAGGGCGAAAAGCGCGGCGTATATCCCGGTTGTCATTTTCATCGTGTGGATCCTCTTTCTTCGGAAACGTCTGCCCTTCAACGAACCGCAACCGATCCGGTTCTTCGCAAAAGCGGATCGGGCGGTCATAGATCCGTGAACCGCACCGGCATTTCCGCGTTTCGACAAGGGCGCACCGGTCCAGGGCCGGCCGGCCATGTCTCGCGCAGGGAAAAGCCTGCGAAGCAACCGGATCAGAGGAGGGCGACCAATGCCACGAATCCCGTCCGACGGCCAACTTGACAGCACCCTTGCGCTGTTGGCGAACCCTTACTTTTTCATCGCGGAAAGATGTCGCAGGCTTGAAACCGATCTTTTCGAGACCCGCATCCTGCTGGGCAGAACGATCTGCATGACCGGCCCGGCCGCGGCCGAGCTGTTCTACCGGAACGAACAACTCGTGCGGAAAGACGCCATGCCTGCACGGATCCAGAAAACCCTTCTGGGCGAAGGCGGTGTCCAGGGACTGGATGGCGAAGCACATCGGCACAGGAAGCGGATGTTCATGTCTCTCATGACATCCGCACGGATAGGCGCGCTTCGCGACAGGATGCTGCAACTTCTGGACGCCCGTGCGAGTGACTGGGAGGGAATGGACAGGGTCGTTCTCTATGACGAGACCAGAGAAATCCTTGCAAAAGCGGTCTGTGCATGGGCCGGGGTTCCGTTGCCGCCGGCGGATGTCGCGCGACGGACCCGGCAACTGACCGGGCTTTTCCAGAATGCCGGTTCGGTCGGGCCGAGGCACTGGCGGGCGCGCCTGTCCAGGCATCGCCTTCAACGCTGGGCCTCGCGGATGGTCGGACAGGTGCGCGACGGCAGCCTTGAGCCGCAAGAGGAAAGCGCCCTCCACGTCATCGCGACATGGCGCGACCCCGACGGCGCCTTGCTGCGCCCTGCCGTGGCCGCGGTGGAATTGCTGAATGTGCTGCGTCCGACCGTGGCGGTCTCGGTGTTCATGACCAGCGCCGCGCACGCGTTACATGAACATGGCGACTGGCAGCACAAACTTCGCGAGGACCAGGGCAATCTGGAGCCGTTCGTGCAGGAAGTTCGGCGCTTCTACCCCTTTTTTCCTGCCGTCGCGGCTTGGTCCACAAAGGATTTCCGGTGGCGCGATTATCATTTTCCCCAGGGGCGCAGGATATTGCTTGACCTTACCGGGACGAATTCCGACCCCCGAACATGGGACGCGCCCGGTGAATTCCGCCCGGATCGCTTTCAGCATTGGAACGGCAATGCCTTCACGTTCATTCCGCAGGGCGGCGGCAGCCATGATACCGGTCACCGCTGCCCGGGCGAATGGATCGCGATCGAGCTGATGAAGGCGTTTTGCGATTTCCTTGTCGGTTCGATCACCTACGACCTGCCCGACCAGGATTTGTCGATCGACCTGTCAAGCCTGCCCGCCTTGCCGAAGAGCCGCGTCGTGATAAGCCGCATCAGACGGCGGACATCTCTGCGCCACGACCGGATCGAAGTTCCCGCTGATTGAGGACCGCCGCTTCACAGCGATACTCCGTCATTGGACGGATGGGACGGGCCGGGGGCGTCGCTGCATAGCGTTTGCACGGCGCGGTGCTGTGTCAGGAAGACCCGGCCCGTCAGATCATCCAGAAAATGGGATTTCTTGAGCCTGTCCATGACCGGGCCCTTCACTTCGCTGAGGTGGAACGTGATCCCGCGCGATTCCAGCCGCCTGTTGATTGCCTCGAGGCTTTCCAGCGCACTCATGTCGATCTCGTTCACCGCCGAGCACATCAGGATCACGTGCCGCAGGTCGTCGCGCGCAGCGACCATGTCATAGATGCGGTCTTCGAGATTGCGGGCATTGGCGAAATACAGGCTTTCATCGACGCGCACCGACAGGATGGCGTCATGCAGGGTCACGTCATGGCGGTTGACGTTTCGATAGTGTTCGGTGCCGGGCACCTGGCCTACCACCGCCATATGCGGGCGCGAGGATTTGTAGAGGTGGATGAGGATCGAGATCAGAACCCCCGCCGAAACGCCGATTTCCACCCCCAGACCCAGCGTCAGCAGGATCGTTGCGGTCACGGCGGCGAAATCGGCCCTGGAATAGACCCAGCTGCGTTTCAGGATCGAGAGATCGACAAGGCCAAGCACCGCGACGATGATCGTCGCCGCCAGCGTGGCCTTGGGCAGATAATAGATTGCCGGGGTCAGCATCAGCGCGGCGATGGCCAGCCCCACCGCGGTATAGGCTCCGGCGGCCGGGGTGCGGGCGCCAGCGTCGAAGTTCACCACCGACCGCGAGAACCCGCCGGTGACCGGAAAACCGCCCGTGAACGCAGCACCAAGGTTGGCGGCCCCCAGACCGATCAGCTCCTGATCCGGGTCGATGCGCTGGCGGCGCCTGGCGGCCAGCGTCTGCGCGACCGAGATCGATTCCACGAAGCCGATGACCGAGATCAGGATGGCCGGCCCGATCATCGCGGCCAGAAGGCCGGGCTGGAATGCCGGTACCGTCAGCGGCGGCAGCGCCCGGGGCACGGTCCCGACGATATCGACGCCGCGATCCGCGAGGCCGAAGGCCCAGACCACCAGCGTCGTGACCAGAACGGCCAGGACCGGCCCGGCCTTGGACCCCATGTCGGCAAGCGTGTTGCCCAGCCCGATGCGCAGCAGCAGCGGCTTCAGCCCCTTGCGTACCCAGAACAGGAACGCCGTCGCACTCGCCCCCAGCAGGACCGTGATCCCGTTGATCGTCCCGATGGCCGACCACAGCCCGTGCAGCATCTCGATCAGCGTATCGCCAGAGGCCCTGACGCCGAGGATGTATTTCAACTGGCTGGTGGCGATCAGGATGCCGCTGGCGGTGACGAACCCGGCGATGACCGGATGCGACAGGAAATTCGCCAGAAATCCCAGCCGGAACAGGCCGAGGATCAGCAGGAAGATGCCCGACAGAAACGCCAGCGTGAGGGCGGCGGTGACCTGGTCGATGCCCTGGTCACCCAGTTTGCCGATCGCCGCCGCCGTCATCAGCGACACCACCGCCACCGGTCCGACCGCCAGCGTGCGCGAGGTGCCGAAGATCGCGTAGAGCACGATGGGCAGGATCGAGGCATAGATCCCGGCCTCGGGCGGCAATCCGGCCAGCAGCGCATAGGCCAGCGACTGCGGGATCAGCATGATCGTGACGATCACCGCCGCGACCAGATCGCCGCTCAGCTTGTCGCGGTCGTAACGGCTGCCCCAGTCCAGAACCGGCAGGTATAGGGTCAGGCGGGGCACGTCTTTCAGGCCGTGATGGGCAGTCCGGCCTGCTTCCAGCCGCCCAGTCCGCCTTCGATGACCCTGGCATTGTAGCCCATCGTCTTCAACACGTCGGCCGCCAGCGCCGCGCGTGCCCCCGAGGCGCAAAGGACATTCACATGGCCTTTGGATCGGCGCATCGCCACCAGCGCGTCATGCGCCTTGCCGGTATCAGGATCGGCCTGTGCCTCCAGCAGCCCGCGCGGGATGTGGATCGCCCCCGCGATCGCCCCGTCGCTGTCCAGTTCGGCCGGTTCGCGCACGTCGAGGATCACGTCCCCGTTCGGCCGTGCGGCCTGCGCATCGGCGGGGCTGATCGTTTCGACGCGGGTCCTGGCCTCGGCCACCAGGTCTTTCATGGATTTGGTCATGATCGTATCCTTCAGAATTTGTCGACAGGCAGTTTCAGGTAATGGGCGCCGTCGCTTTCGGCCTCGGGCAGCCTTCCGCCACGCAGGTTGATCTGCAAGACGGCCAGCATCCGGTCGGGCAGCGACAGCGTCGCATCGCGTTCTTCGCGGGTGGCGATGTAATCCTCCTTGGCGGTGCCCTCCTTGACGTGAATGTTGTCGGCCCTGTGCTTGTCCACCGTGGCCTCCCATTCCGGCTCGTCGCGGCCGTCGGCGCCGTAGTCATGGCCGATGAACAGGCGCGTGTCGCCCGGCAGGGCCAGGATGGCCTGCAGCGAGTTCCACAATTCCTCGGTGCTGCCACCGGGAAAGTCGGCGCGCGCGGTGCCGCTGTCGGGCTGCATGAGCGTGTCGTGCACGAAGGCCGCGTCGCCGCAGATATAGGTGATCGACCCCATCGTGTGACCGGTCGACAGCATCACCCGGACGTCCAGATCGCCGAGCTTGAAGCTGTCCCCATCGGCAAACAGCCGGTCGAAATCGCGGGCCGGATCGAAGGCCTTGGGCATGTTGTAGAAACCCCGCCAAAGATCTGCGATGTCGGCGACCTTCTCGCCGATGGCATTGGGGGCGCCGGTGCGTTCCTTCAGCCGCGCCGAGGCCATCGCGTGATCGGCGTGGGGATGCGTGTCCAGCACCCATTCCACCGACAGGCCATGTTCTTCGACCAGTTTCAGAACCTGATCCATGCTGCGCGTGTCGATGGAAAAGGCGGCCGGATCGAAATTCAGCACGACGTCGATCAGCGCGGCCTTCCTGGTCGCCGGATCGGCGCAAATATACTGGATCGATCCGGTATCGGGTTCGTAGATCCCCCAGACATCGGGGCTTTGTGCGCCGGTCGACGGCGAGTGCCGGACAATCGGCTGGTCCAGTTTTGACGGCTCTGACATGATCAGGCTCCTTTCGCTGTGAAGATCGTGAAAGATTTCGCGCGTCCGCCCAGCACGATGCCGATCAGCATTGCGGGCAGGAATATCAGCGTTCCGGGCGCGCCCATCGCCAGCGCCGTCCAGGCCGGGCCGGGGCAGAATCCGCCCAGTCCCCAGCCGGTTCCGAAGATGGCGGCGCCGGTCAGCAGCGGGGCGTCGATGGCGGTGTTGTCCGGCATGTCGAATCCCGGCCCGAGGGCGGGGGCATCTCGACGCCAGACCAGCCGATAGCCGATGAAGGCCGTCACCGAAGCGCCGCCCATGACGAAGGCGAGGCTGGGATCCCAGGCGCCGAAGATGTCGAGGAAATTGAGAACCTTGGCGGGATTCGCCATGCCGGACAGGATCAGCCCGATGCCGAAGGTCAGACCGGCGAAGAAACCCAGGACGGGACGCATGATCGGCTCCTCAGATCACGTGGCGGATCAGGGTGGTGGTCAGGACGGCTGCGGCCAAGAACACGCATACGGCGACCAGCGACCGGCGCGACAGGCGCGCCAGACCGCAGACGCCATGTCCCGAGGTGCAGCCCGATCCCAGTGCGGTGCCCGTCCCGACCAGCAGTCCCGCAAGGGCCATGCCGGGCAGGTTGCCGGATACGGTCTGTTGCGGAAACGATCCGGTCACCAGCAGGACAGCGACCGGCGCCGCGACCAGGCCCAGCAGGAAAGCAAGCCGCCACCCGCGGTCGTCGGGTCCGCCAAGCCCCGGCACAAGGCCGGTCAGGCCCTTCGTGATGCCGCTGATCCCTGCGATCTTGCCGAACAGGCCCATCACCGTCACCGCGCTGATTCCGATCAGCACACCGCCGGTCAGCGACAGCCATGGTGTGAAATCGGTCGCGACGACGGGTTCCATGCCGGTCTCCTCTCATTCGTTACCCTTGGCTTTCGCCGGATGAGTCGTTATATGTAAGTAATGGCTAAATTAGTCAACACTGATATAAAAGAAAATCGGCCCTCGCTGCCGGTCTTGCAGGCGCGCGCCGCAGAGGTCGCGGGGCAGCTTGGCCTGTTGGCGAACACCAGCCGGCTGATGGTGCTGTGCCATCTTCTGGAGGGTGAGCAATCGGTCGGAGCGTTGCAGATCCAACTGGACCTGAGCCAGTCTGCGCTGAGCCAGCATCTTGCCCGGTTGCGCGACGCGGGAATGGTGGCGACGCGCCGCGACCGGCAGACGATCTTCTACCGTATCGCCGACCCGCGAGTGCATCAGATGATCGAGGCGCTGTATCTGATCTATTGCGCATCGGAAGACGACAGCGACGGCTAGGCGGATCGCGGCAGCAGAGTTCCCGCACCGTCGATCCCAGCCTTGACGCATTGGGGGGGGCGCTGACGGCGCGGCAACAAGGCCCCGCGCATGGGCATGGCGTCGGCGCGTTTGGTAAATTCCTGCCGGTTTGACCCGGCCAATGCGCAGTCTAGACCATCGAGCCGATATCCGACGCAAAGCTGGGATAGGCAAAGGTGACGCCCTTGATCGCGGTCGCGGTCAGGCCCGCAGCCATCGCCATCGCGAACAGGTTGATCTGCTCTTCGGCACCGGGGCCAAGCAGATGCGCCCCCAGGATCCTGCCGGTCGCCTTTTCGACCAGAACCTTGTAGGCACTGTGTTTCGCACCCACCCGCAGCGACGAATACCAGTCCGCCGTCTTCGCGAAACGGGTCTCGAAATCCAATCCCCTGTCGCGCGCGGCAGCTTCGGACAGGCCGACCGTCGCCATCTGGGGCAAGGTGAAGACGACGCTTGGAATCGGCCGATCATCCACCCGGCGCTCATCCTTTCCGGCAAGCAGGTTCTTGCCTGCGATCCGGCCCTCGAGGGCCGAGACGGGGGTCAGATTCGGACCGCTATCGGCGCAATCTCCGGCGGCGAAGATGGCCGGGTTGGTCGTGCGCATGAAGGGGCTGACCCTGATGCCCTTGCGACCGTATTCGACGCCCGCGGCTTCAAGGTCGAGATGGTCGATATTGGGCACGCGGCCGGTGGCATGAACCACGAGATCGCAGACGACCGTTTCCGTCCCCTGCCGCGTCTCGCAAGTCACCGCGAAGTCCTGTCCGCGTCTTTCGATCTTCAGAACCTTCGCCCCGGTCCGCAGATCGACGCCCAGCTCGGTCGTTGCTTCGACAAGAACGTCGACCAGATCGGGATCGAAATTTCCAAGCGGCCGGTCCTGCATTTCCAGGACCGTGACTTCGCGCGCCCCCGCGCGCCGGGAGATATGGGCGAACTCCATCGCGATGAATCCGCCGCCGACGAACACGATCCTGTCGGGCCGTTCGGGCAATTCCAGAAAATCGGTGCTGGTTGCCAGAAGCTCTTCGCCGGGAATGTTCAGCGTCATCGGCCGGGCGCCGGTGGCGATGTGGAAGTGGCGTGCCGACAGGGTTTCGCCATTCACCACGATCCGGTCGGGGCCGGTGAACCGTGCCTGGCCATGCAGCACCGTGACGCCGGCTTTCTCCAGCCCGCCCTCGATACGGCCGGGCATCGCGTCCGTGAAGCTGCGCTTGAAGGCGATCATGTCCGGCCAATCGACCGAAGGCCGTGTCTTCAGGCCCTTGCCGTCCAGGTTGCGGGCCTGTTCGATCCCCTCGGTCACGGCGACCAGCATCTTCTTGGGATCGCAGCCTCGCAATGCACAGGTGCCACCGAAGGGCAGGCTGTCGATGCTGGCCACCTTCCAGCCGGCGCCGGCAGCCATCCGGGCGACCCCGTTCCCGCCGGTCCCGCCGCCGATGACGATCAGATCGAATTCCTTGCTGGCAGGCATGATTTTCCCCCTCGCGGTTTGCTGCCGCCGCCCGGTTGGCCCAATCGCCCCCGGCTTACGGGCTGCGCGCGCTGCGCGACGCCGCGCCCTGCGGGATCATCGCGGACCCCCGCAGGTCCGCCCGCCAAGGCGTCACTGGATATCGCGGGCGCGTTCCGTGTCCAGTTCCTGGTTCGCGGTCTCGACAGCGCCTTTCATGGCGTCGAAGATTTCCTGCCCGCCCTCGACATTGGCGGTGAACCATTCATAGACCGGCCGGGCGGCATCGGCAAAGGCCTGCTTTTCCTCCGGCGTCGGCACATAGAGATCACCGCCGCCCTGGACGAATTCCTCATAGGCGGGGATCGACTTGCGCTTGGGCGAAGCGAAGGTGGCCTGCTGAAGCTGGTAGAATCCATCGACCACGACCCGGCGCATGTCTTCGGGCATGGCCATGAACCTCTCGTTGGACATCCACCACAGCGCGCCCATGTAGGCGTGCCCGTCCAGCGTCAGGTATTGCAGCCCGGCCTCGGGGAATTTCATCGACATGATGTCGGTGATGCCGTTCTTGGTGCCGTCCACCACACCGGTCTGCAACGAGGTGAACAGTTCGGGCCAGGGGATCGGCGTCGGCGCGGCGCCCAGGGTTCTGACCAGTTCCTGCGGCAGGTCGGCGACCACGGTGCGGATCTTCATGCCCTTCAGATCGGCCGGCGTCTGGACGCGGCGCTTGGTATTGGCAAAGTTGCGCCAGCCGCCGGTATTGCCGATGGTCATCAGCCGGATCGCGCCGCCCGAATCCTCCAGCGCCATCTCGCGCATGGTGCGCGTGAAATCGCCCGACAGAACCTTCTCGGCCACGCGGTCATCCTGCATCAGGTAGGGCAGGTCCAGGACCTGCACATAGGGGAACAGGCCGGCCGCCCCGCCCGAGGTCGAGATATAGACATCGATGGATCCATCGGCCACGCCCTGAAGGCATTCGGCCCCGTTCGAACACAATTGCGTACCCATGTAGATCTCGACCGCGATGGCGCCGTTCGAGGCGCTTTCCACATAGGACTTGAAGACCTGCAGGCCGTCGTAATCCTCGTCGCTCTCGTTGGAATTGGCGACGGCGCGGAGGGTATATTCCTGCGCCGCGGCCGGGATCGCCAGCAGCGCCGCCATGGCCAGCGCCGCCGCCGTCGTGATTGTCTTCGTCAACATCAGATCCTCCCTCTTGGTTCGAATGACATTCAGTTCGCGAACCCGGTCAGACGCGGGATCGTCATGGAGATCGCGGGGAAATAGGTGATCAGGAAGATCACCAGGATTTCGACCGCGAGAAATGGCAGGATGGCGCGGGCGATCGTCGTCACCCGTTCCCCCGACACGGCCGAGGCCACGAACAGCACCAGCCCCATCGGCGGCGTGGCCAGCCCGACGGTCAGGTTCACGCACATGATGATGGCGAAATGCACGCTGTCCACGCCCAGCTGGGTAAAGACCGGCGCCAGGATCGGACCCAGGATGATGATCGCCGGCCCCGCATCCAGGAACATGCCGACCACGAACAGCAGCAGGTTGATCAGAAACAGCATCAGCAGCGGATTCTCGGTCAGCGTCAGGATCACGTCGGCCATCATCTGCGGCGCCTGCGACAGCGACACCACGGTCTTGAACGACATCGCCGCCCCGACCAGCAGCAGCACCACCGCCGAGGTGATGCCGGCGCGGCCCAGCACGTCGGGCAGTTCCGACAGGCGCAGCGTCCGCAGCACGAACAGGCTGATCACCAGCGCATAGAACACCGCGACCGCCGCCGCCTCGGTGGGCGTGAACACGCCTGCCAGGATGCCGCCCAGGATGATCACCGGCGTCATCAGCGGAAAGAACGCCTTCAGGCTGGCCTGCCCGCGTTCGCCCCAGCCATAGCGACGCGATGCCACCGGAAAGTCGTAGCGGTCGGCCATGATCTTGATCAGCGCCATCAGCCCCACGCCGACCAGCACGCCGGGCACCAGCCCGGCCAGAAACAGCGCCGCGACGCTTTCGCCCATCACATAGGCATAGATGATCATGATCCCCGATGGCGGAATGATCGGCCCGATCACCGAACTGGCCGCGGTGATCGCGGCAGCGAAGCGACGGGTATAGCCCTGCCGCTCCATCGCCGGTATCAGCATCGAGCCAAGCGCCGAGGTATCCGCCACGGCCGATCCGGACAGCCCCGCGAACAGCATCGAGGACAGCACGTTCACATGCGCCAGCCCGCCGCGAAAATGCCCCATCAGCGCCTGGCTGAATTCGACCAGCCGGTGGGTGATGCCGCCGCGATTCATGATCTCGCCGGCCAGCATGAAGAACGGGATCGCCATCAGCGGAAAGCTGTCCATGCCGTTGTAGAGGTTGCGGTAAAGCAAGGTCAGGTCGCGTTCCTGCCCGTTCAGGACAAGCAGGATTCCCGGCGCCGCGAGCAGGCCGAAAAAGACCGGCAGGCCGATCATCAGGAAGACCAGGAACAGCGGCAGGAACCAGATCAGCATCACTCGGCGCCCTCGGTCTCGGAATGGGGAATGGGCGGAAGTTCGACGAGACCCAGAACCTGCGCCAGATTGCGCAGGATCAGTTCGACATTGACCAGGATCAGCAGCACGATCCCCACCGGCAGCGCGGCCATCATCCAGCTGCGCGGCAGTCGCTGCCAGGTGCTGAAATCGACCGAGGTCGGCAGATAGAGCGAGGCCGAGGCAAAGCGTCCGCCCAGCCCCGTCACCTCGGACCAGCCGATCTTCAGCGACACGATCAGCACCGTCAGGCTGACGGCCAGCAGCACGATGTTCAGGATCGCCGCCGCCGCGCGGGGCAGGGCGAAGATCAGGATGTCGATCGCCACGAAGCCGCCGCGGCGAAAGGCGATCGGCGCCATCAGCCCGGTCATCCACAACATGCCGAAGCGCGCCGCCTCGTCCGGCCAGGGCAGGGCGTTGTTCAGGACGTAGCGGAAGAAGACCTGCACCAGCGTCACCGCGACCATCATCGCGATGGCCGCGATGCCGATGCCATAGCCGATCCTCAGCAGATGCCCGTTCACCCAGGACAGGGCCCGGATCGACGCCTCCAGCAAGACCATTCGCTCTCCCCCCTCATGCGCCGTCCCCCCCTCCTCAGGGTCGGGTGGCGCAGTCAGTTGTTGTCGATCCGTGCCATCCGCCCGCCAAAGAAGGCCAGCGGATCGCCCTGTTGCATCGTGGCGCGCAGCACCTCGCCCACCACAATGGCATGATCGCCGGCATCATGCACCGCGTAACGGTGGCAATCGAACCGCGCGAGGCACTGGTCCAGCACCGGCACGCCCCAGCCGTTCCGGCCCAGCGGCAGATCCTGCAGCGCCGTCGCGTCCCGGGCCACGGCAAAGGCCAGTTCGTGCTGGTCGGCGGCAAGGACATGGATCGCGTAATGCCGCGCCTCGGCGAATTGCGCATAGCGGCGGGACCGGCGCGCCGGCGACCACAGCACCAGCGGCGGATCCATCGAGACCGAGGAAAAGCTGTTGACGGTGATCGCCGCGCAGCCGGACGGATCGCCGGTCGTGACGATGGTGACGCCGGTGGCGAACAGGCCAAAGGCGTCGCGCAGGTCGCGCCCGTTCTGGGGTTCGGGAACGAAACTGCGGGGTTCGGCCATGTGCATCACGCCACCTCGCGGCCAAGCGCCGCCTCGTAGAGCTGGAACCATTGCACGCGGGTCAGATCGACCTTGCGCGCATCCGGGATCGCGGCGATGCGGACCAGAGAGTTGGTGCCCAGAACCGGCAGGATCGTCGCCGGGTGCCGCAGCAGGAAAGCCACCGCGATGGCCGCGCGATCGACGCCGAATTCCCCGGCCAGCGCGTCCATCCGCCGGGTCAGGGCGGTATCGCCCCGCATCAGGCTGCCGCCGCCCAGCGGCGACCAGGCCATGACCGGATCGCCGCGGCGCTGGTGAAAGGCAAGATCGCCATCCGCGAAGGGCTGCGGCCGGGCCAGCGACAATTCGATCTGGTTCGTGACCAGCGTGTTCCGCATGGCGGCTTGCAGCAGCTCGACATCCCAGGGCCGGAAATTCGACACGCCGGCGGCGCGGATCTTGCCCGACCGGATCAGCCCGTCCAGCGCCGCTCCGGTCTCGTGGGGATCCATCAGCGGATCGGGGCGGTGGATCAGCAGCAGGTCGATATGATCGGCGCCCAGGTCGCGCAGCGACTTCTCGACCGAGGCGGTGATATGGGCGGCCGAGGTGTCGTAATGCTTGCAGGCCGCGTCCGCGTATCGTCCGCAGGGCGCGACGATACCGCATTTCGTGACCAGCTCGACCCTGTTGCGCAGTCCCGGATCGGCCCTGAAAGCCTGTCCCAGGATCGCCTCGGCGGTATAATCGCCATAGATGTCTGCCTGATCCAGGGTGGTGATGCCCCGGTCCAGCGCCGCGTCGATCTTGGCGCGCACGTGCCCGGCCGAGATGTCGGCATCATCGCCAAGCCGCCACATGCCGTAGACAAGCCGCGAAAGGCTGAGACCCTCGGCAATGCGAACCCGGTCGGCGGCGAAATCCCCCAGCGTATCCATCAGCGCCGCACCCCCGCGCCCAGCGGCGTGCGCGGCAGGGCATCGGGCACCCGCCCCCGGACCCGGTTCAGCTGGCAGGTCTTCATCTGCGGCAGCACGCGGCTGCCGAAATGTTCGGCCTCGTCAAGATGCGGATAGCCCGACAGGATGAAGGCGCGGATCCCCATCCCCTGCAATTCCTCCAGCTTGCTCAGAACCTGATCGGTCGAGCCGACGATGGCCGCGCCGCAGCCCGACCGCGCCCGGCCCACCCCGGTCCAAAGGTTCGGTTCGACATAGCCTTCCAGGTCGGCCAGTTCGCGGTTGCGCGCCTGATGGCTGACGCCCAGGCTGCCCGCATCCAGCGCCCGTTCGCGGATCGCCTGCCCCAGTTCGTCGTCCAGCTTGCTGGCGATGTAGCGGGCATAGTCCCTGGCCTCGGCCTCGGTGTCGCGGACGATGACATGGGCGCGGAATCCGTAATCCAGCGTCCGCCCGTATCGTTCGGCGGCCTCGTGGGCGGCCTTCATCCTGGCGGCGATGTCCTCGGTCTTTTCGGGCCACATCAGATAGACATCGCAATGCTGCCCGCACAGATCCAGCGCGTCGGGCGAATAGCCGCCGAAATACAGCATCGGCCCGCCCTGCTGATAGGGTTTGGCCGGATCCGTGGTCAGGCCGGCAAAGCTGTAGACCTCGCCCTCGTAATCGATCTGGTCGCGACTCCAGGCCTGTTTCAGGATCTCGACCACCTCGCGCGACCGCTTGTATCGGTGCTTGCTGTCCTCTTTCTGGCCCGGAAAGTCGGACGAGATGATGTTTACCGTCAGCCGCCCCTGCAACATGTGATCCAGCGTCGCGATGGTGCGCGCCAGCATGATCGGCTGCATCTCGCCGCAGCGCACGGCGGCCAGCAGGTTGATGCGTTCGGTGATCGGCGCGCAGCCGGCGACAAAGCTCAGCGTGTCCTGGCCCACCTGATAGGACGAGGGGCACAGGATATTGCCGAAGCCCTGTGCCTCGGCGGTCTTGACGATGTCCGAACAATGATCCCAGGACGACCGGAGATCGCCGTCCGGCACCCCGAGAAACTGGTAATCATCCGAGCAGAGCGCCGAAAACCAGGCCACCTCGACCGCGTCGAGATCCGCAGATGTCACCGGGACAATGGTCATGTTCCCTCCCTCGGGTCGCTGAAATTCGGTCTTTACTAGCTCCGCCTTTGGTGTAAATCAATAGGGTATCAATTCTGGTCGCACGGGACAGGCGAAATCATGCAGGACAGGGGCAGACCCGCAGGCCACCGGCCCGACGCGCTGCCGATCTACATGCAGATCAGCGAGATCCTGATCCGGGACATCGCCTCGGGGCGGCTGGTCGATGGTCAGAAGCTGCCGCCCGAACGCGATTTCGCGAAGGCCCATGGCACCACCGTCGGGACGCTGCGCAAGGCGCTGCTGCTGCTGGAAAGGAAGGGCCTTCTGGAACGCCGGCAGGGGTCGGGGAACTATGTCCGTGCGGGTGGCGCGGTCGATTCGGTCTATTCGATGCTGCGGCTGGAACTGGTGCGCGGCGGCGGCGGGCTGCCCACGGCGGATATCCTGTCGGCCGATTATCTGCCCAAGGATGCCGGCCAGCCCGCCTATGGCACCTCGGATCACGGCACCCGCTTTCGCCGCCTGCGCTATCTGGATGACCAGATCGTCGCGATCGAGGAAATCTGGCTGGACGGCGGCGCCGGCATCGTGCCGCGGGATCTGATCCAGGATTCGCTTTACCTGACCTACAAGCGGGCGCTGAAACTGTGGATCAGCCGGGCCGAGGACCGGGTCGGGATCGGCGCGGTCCCGGACTGGTCGCCCACGGCCTTTGCGCTGCCCCCCGGTACCGTGACCGCCTATATCGAACGGCTGTCCTGGGCGCAGCGCGCCGAGGCGGTCGAATTTTCCCGCACCTGGTACGACACCGAAAAGGCGCTTTATGTCCAGCGCCTCGCCTGACGAAAGAGGGATCCCCATGACCACCGAAACGCTTGTGCGCGGCCAGACCCGGACCATCACCTATGGCATCATCGGCTGCGGCATGATGGGTCAGGAACATCTGCGCAACATCGCGCTTCTGGACAATGCTGCCGTCGGCGCGATCTTCGAACCGGATGCGCTGATGCGGGTTCGTGCCGCGCAATTCGCCCCCGATGCGCGTTTCGTGGACAATCTCGACGCGCTTCTGGACATCCCCGAGATCGACTGCCTGCTGATCGCCAGCCCCAATTTCCGCCACGTCGAACAATTGCAGGCCATCGCAAGGCGGCGGCCGCTGCCGGTCCTGGTGGAAAAGCCGCTTTTCACCGATCCCGACCACGCCGCCGCCGTCGATGCCTTCGCCGCCAGCTATCCGGCGCCGGTCTGGGTGGCGATGGAATATCGCTACATGCCGCCCGTCGCCCGGCTGCTGGAAGAGGCCGAGGCCGTGACCGGAGGCATCAAGATGCTGACCATCCGCGAGAACCGTTTTCCCTTTCTGGACAAGGTCGGGTCGTGGAACCGCTTCAACCGCTATACCGGCGGCACCTTCGTCGAGAAATGCTGTCATTTCTTCGACCTCATGCGACTGGCGCTGAAATCGGACCCGGTGCGCGTCATGGCCATGGGCGGGCAGGCGGCCAACCATCTGGACGAAAGCTATTCCGGTGAAACGCCTGATATTCTGGACCACGGCTATGTTCTGGTCGCCTTCGAGAACGGCGCCAAGGCGATGCTGGAATTGTGCATGTTCGCCGAGGGCGCGCGCTATCAGGAGGAAATCTCGGCACTTGGCCCCAGCGGCAAGATCGAGGCGCTGGTGCCCGGCCCGAACCGGTTCTGGCCGCCGCATCTGGGCGCTGCGCCGGTGCCGCAGGTCATCTATTCGCCGCGCAATCCCAAGGGCCCGCGGATCCGCGAGATCCCGGTCGATCCGGCCATCCTCGATGCCGGCGATCACAACGGCTCGACCTTCTACCAGCATCTGGGGTTCCTGGAACTCGTGCGCGGGCAACGCCGCGCGCCGGATGTTTCGGTCCTGGACGGCAAATGGGCGGTGCTGATGGGAATTGCCGCGCAGCGGTCGATGGCCGAACGGCGGGTCGTGGAACTGAGCGAACTGACCGCCCTGACCTGACGGCCGACGCGGGCCGCGTCGCGCCGGTTCCTGCCGACCGGGCGCGGGACGCCGGGGGCGCGGCCTGCCGGCCTTCTGCGCGGGGCCCGCGCGGCTCAGCGGTCCGGCGCCGCGGCCGTTTCGGCCTGTTGCTGCATCCGGTCCCCGAGGCTGCCCATGATCCAGACCGTTCCGCCGATCATCAGGCCCATCAGCAACAGCGAAAACCCGATCAGGTGCAAATCCTCGCGCTGCTGACGCCAGCCGATATGCAGAAAGCAACGCAACTGCACCGCCACTTGCGCGATACCGGCCAGCGCCACGATCCACAGCGCGGACGGGCGCGTCAGGCCGCTGCCCGCGACCGCCCAGAAGGCCAGACCCGTCAGCGCCGCCGAAACGACGAATCCGCGGACATAGCGCCGCAGCTCGCCTCGCCGATCGTCGCTCATGCCATGCCTCCCAGAAAAACGACCGAAAGGATCCCGATCCAGATCAGGTCCAGAAAGTGCCAGTAGAGACCCAGCAGCAGAAGGCGGGTCTTTACCCGGTCCGTGAGGCCCTGCACCGCGATCAGCGCGGCCATCACCGCCATCCAGAAAAGACCCATCGTGACATGCAGGCCGTGAAGCCCCACCAGCACCCAGAGCGCCGACAGATAGCCGCTGCGCTGCGGAACGCCGCCCCGGGACGCCATGCTGGCGAAATCGCGCAGCTCCAGCGCCAGGAACCCGGCCCCAAGCGCGGCCGTCACCGCAAGCCAGGGCAACACGGCGCGGGCGGTTCCCGCATGTTTCAGCCCAAGGCTCGCCAGCCCGTAGGTGAAGGAACTGGTCAGCAGCAGCCCCGTCTGAAGCGCGACGCTGCGCAGGTCGAACAGCGTCTCGGGCCCCGGACCGCCCGCGCGCGCGCGCTGCATCACGACGTAGTGGCCGAAAAGGATCCCGAAGGTGATCATGTCGCTCATCAGAAAGACCCAGAAGCCGAAGACGGTCTTTTCGGTCCGGCTGCCCGCGTCGCCTTGCGCGGCGCCGAGATTCAGGCCGGGATGCGCGCGATGGCTCATGCCGGCACCGCCGGATCGGCAAGGCCGCGATTGGCGGGCAGCATCTCGTCGTCGCGGCCAATGGCGCGGGCCGTCCGGATCGCGGCGAGAAAGCGGCGATGCGCGGCCGCGACCTCGGCCGCCGGGATGGTTTCATGCGTGTTCGTGGCGAAGGCGCGCAGGACGACGGCGCCGACGATCGCGGCACCGGACAGCACGGCCAGCCACCAGATCCACCAGACCATCGCCAGCCCAAGCGCGCCACCCGCGACCGCGACGATCATTCCCAGGGCCGTGTGGCGCGGCATGTCCACATCCTCGTAGGCGTCGGCCTCGGCATAGGGCGTCCCCTCGGCCTTCTCGAGGGTAAAGGGGTCCAGCGCCCTGACGCTGGGGATGGCCCAGAAATTGTAGGGCGGCGGCGGCGCGCTGGTCGCCCATTCCAGGCTGCGCCCGTCCCATGGATCGCCCAGCGGGCAGGCCAGCGCCGCGCGGTTGCGCGCGCTGGCCCAGAAGGTGTGGATCAGGCTTGCCAGCGCCGCGACCAGGATCGCGGCGCCGCCGAAAGCCAGCCACATCGCGGGCTGAAAGGCGGGGTTGTCATAGCTGGCCGCCCGCCGGGGCATTCCCATCAGTCCCAGCCAGTACAGCGGCAGGAATGCAAGGCAGAACCCCGCCACCCACAAAAGCGCGGTGCGCCGCGCCAGCTTTTCGTCCAGGCGAAAGCCGAAGGCCTTGGGGAACCAGTAATGAATCCCTGCGAACATGCCGAACAGCGTGCCCGGGACCAGAACGTTGTGGAAATGCGCGACCACGAACTGGGAATTGTGCAGCTGATAGTTGATCGCCGGATTGGCCAGGATCACCCCGGTCAGCCCGCCGAAGACGAAAAGGATGAAGAACCCCGTCAGATAGATGATCGGCACCGTGATCCGCACCCGGCCGCGAAACAGCGTCGCCATCCAGTCATAGACCTTCACGCCGGTGGGCACCGCGATGACCATGGTGGCGATGCCGAAGGCGGCGTTGATGCGGCCATTCTGTCCCATGGTGAAGAAATGGTGCAGCCAGACCGCGAACGAGACCACCGCGATGGCCATCGTCGCGATCACCAGGCTGTTATAGCCATAAAGCCGCTTGGCCGCGAAGGTGGCCGAGATCTCGGAATAGACGCCGAAGGCCGGCAGCACGACGATATAGACCTCGGGGTGGCCGAACATCCAGAAGATGTTGGCGTATTGCATCATGTTTCCGCCCAGGTCGTTGGTGAAGAAATGAAACCCCGCCACACGGTCCAGCGCCAGCATCGCGGTCGATGCCGTGACCGCCGGGAAGGCATAGACCATCATGATCGCGGTGCAGAGCGCGGTCCAGGTGAACATCGGCATCCGCAGGAAGGTCATGCCCGGCGCACGCAGCTTGTAGATCGTCACCGCGATGTTCATCCCGGCGAGGGTCGAGCCGATCCCGGAAAGGCCGACCGCCCAGATCCAGTAGTCCACCCCCGGGCCGGGGCTGAAGGTGGCGCCGGTGAAGGGCGGATACATCGTCCAGCCACCGGTCCCGAACTGACCCAGGACCAGCGACAGCATGACCAGTCCCGCCCCCGACGCCGTCAGCCCCAGCGAGACCTGGTTCAACACCGGGAACGCCATGTCCCGCGCCCCGATCTGCAAGGGGACGGCAAAGTTGATCAGCCCCGTCACCAGCGGCGTCGCCACGAAGAAGATCATGATCGTTCCGTGGGTCGAGAAGAGCTGTGCATAATGGTCGGGCGACAGGATTCCGCCGTTCAGCGCGCTGACCTGATGGGTGCGCATCACCGCGCCTTCCAGCACGCCGCGCAGAAACATCACCCCGGCCAGCACCACATACATGATGCCGATCCGCTTGTGGTCCGGGCTGGTCAGCCAGTCCCGCCAAAGCGGTCCCCACAGATGGTGGCGCGTCAGCAGCCACAATGTCGCCGCCGCGCCCAACACCACGGTCAGCGCGGCACCCGAGGACACGGCCTCGTTGAGGGACGGATTGCGCAGGAAGTCGTCGAATGGCGTGGCCGACCAGTCCAGGCGCCCGAACGGTGCGCCCATGATCATCCACCCCCGGCATAGGCCGGGGCCCCCGGCTGGTCGCGGGGCGGCACCGGCAGCCCGGCACGATAGCGTGCGATCACCCGATCGAAGAGATCCGGCGTGACCAGCCGAAGCCGTGGTGCGTCCCGCGCGCCCAGGCCCAGCAGCGCCCGCGCCTGGGCCGGGCTGCCAGCCCGCCCCAGGCGGGCATAGGTGGCCGGGTCAAGCGGCGTTTGCGCGGGGGTGCCGGCCCAGTCGCGCCAGCCGGCCGGGTCCAGCGCGACCACGGAAAAGGTCTGCCCGGCAAATCCGCGACCACTATACTGGATGTTGTCGCCCCGCCAGCGGCCGGGCGCGTCGGCCATCAGGTTCAGTTCGGTCCGCATCCCCGGCATGGCATAGATCTGCCCGGCCAGCGCGGGCACGCGAAAGCTTTGCATCACCGTGTCCGTCGTCAGCGCGACGCGCACCGGCCTGCCCGCCGGCAACACCAGTGCATCCAGCGTCGCGATTCCCTGTTCGGGATAGAGAAACAGCCACTTCCAGTCCAGCCCGATCGCCTGAACCTCCAACGGGTCCGGGCCCAGCGGCGCATAGGGATCCAGCCGGATCGTGGTCTGCCACAGCGACCAGCCGAGCACCGCGATGATGGCGAAGGGCACGCCCCACATCGCCGCCTCCAGCGGGCCCGAGAATTCCCAGTCGGGACGGTAGAGCTTGCCGGGGCGATAGCACCCGTTGCCCCTGACCCGATGATAGCGCCACAGGATGACCGGAACGCCGACCAGCACAGGCACCACCGCGATCATCGTGATCAGGGTGACGCGAATCAGATCGCTTCGCTGCGCCTCGGCGACGGGTCCGGCGGGCGACAGAAGACTGTCCTGGGCCAGAACCGGACCGGCCAGCAGCAGGATCGCCGCGGTGATCGGAACCGTCCGGGCCAGGGCGCTGGCGGGCTTGCGATGGTGCGGATCAGATCCCGTGTTCATGGCTTCGTCCGGTTCTTCGATGACCGCAACCTGTCCGGATCGGCCGGCACGGGCAAGCCGGTCCCCGGCTTCGGCGCGATCCGTCGATCCCGATGCCGATCATGCCGGGGCCGGGGGCAGGTTGACAAGCACCCTCAGCCCCGGCGCGTTGTCCTGCAGATCGATCGTTCCGCCGTGCAGCTTGACGATGGCCTCGACAAGGCTGAGGCCAAGCCCGCTGCCGGGCGTGGTGCGGCTGCGGTCCAGACGGTAGAGACGGCGCAGCACCTTCCTGCGCTCGCCGGCCGGAATCCCCGGCCCGCTATCGGCGACGATCAGGCGCGGTCCATCGACGCGCAGCGTCACCGCGCTGCCCGGCGGCGTATGGCGCAGCGCGTTTTCGATCAGATTGGCGATCACCTGGCCCAGCAGGGCGCGATCGCCCATGATCCGGGCCTCGCCGCCCGTCTCGACCGTCATGGCGTGACCGCTTTCCTCGGCCGCGGGCTCGTAGACCTCGGCCATCGTCGCGGCCAGGCCGGCCAGGTCCACCGGCACAAAGCGCGTCCGCGGGCTGCCGCCCTCGATCTGGGCGATGCGCAGAAGCGAATGGAAGATCGCGACGATGCCGTCGATCTCGGCCTCGGCGCGATCAAGCGCCTCTGGCGCGACGCCGTCGGGCAGGTCGTCGCGAACCCGCGCCAGCTGCACCGACAGGCGCTGGATCGGGGTCTTCAGATCATGGGCGATATCGGCCGATACCTGTCGCAGCGCCTCGGTTGATGCCTGCTGCGCCTCGGCCAGCCGGTCGATGCCGCGTCCGACACGCGACAGATCGTCGGCGGGGCCCGGCATGTCCGGCAGGCGCGCCGACAATTCGCCGCCGCGCAGGCGGTCCAGCGTGTGCTCGATCGCGGCAAGTCGGCGGGCCGAACGCCGCGCGCTGAAGATCCCTGCGGCCAGGACCAGCAGGAGCGTCGGCGCCAGCGTGAAGGACAGGACCTGCCCGAAGACCTCGCGGATCTCGTCGAAGGCATCGGCGGACTGACCCAGGGTCAGGATCCCGCCCGGCACCTCGCGGCTCTTGACGATGTAGCGGCTGGAGAAACCGTCACCGCGATCGGCCGGATCGAATTCCCGCAGCCCCGATCCGGGCACCCTGTCCGGATAATTGCCGACAAGGCCGGCGGCGCGGTCGAAGATCACGATCGTGTTTTCCGGATCGGCCCGCGCCGCAAGCCGTCCGACAGCCTCGGCGATGTCCTTCTGGTCGCCCAGTGCGGACAATTCGTCCAGACTGGCATCCAGCCCGGCTTCGGTGGCGTCCAGCAGCGCCCGGTTGGCCAGCCACCAGGTCGCGGCGAAGGTCAGCAGGCTGATCAGCGTGAACAGCGCCACAAGCCGCAGCGTCATCCGCATCGGGGTCGAGCGCAGGATATCCGCCCATTCGGCCCTCATGCCTCGATCCTGTAGCCGGCGCCGCGCACGGTCTTGATCAGTTCGGTCTCGAAGGGCTTGTCGATCTTGCCGCGCAGCCGCGAGATGTGGCTTTCAACCACATTGGTCTGCGGATCGAAGCTGAGCTCCCACACCGCTTCCAGCAGCATGGTGCGGGTCTGCACGCGGCCCTTTCGGCGCAACAGGCATTCCAGCAGCGCGAATTCGCGCGGCAGCAAATCGATCTCGACCCCGCCGCGCGTGACCTTGCGCCGGATCAGGTCCATTCGCAGATCGCCGGCGGACAGGACCGATTCATCATCGCGCATCTGCGGGCGGCGGGCCAGCGCCGACAGCCGGGCCGACAATTCGCCAAAGGCGAAGGGCTTGACCAGATAATCATCGCCGCCGGCATTCAGTCCCTCGATCCGGTCATCGACGCCGCCAAGTGCGGTCAGGAAAAGCGCGGGCGTCAGGTTCCTGGCCGCGCGCAACGTGCGCACCAGCGACAGCCCGTCCAGATCCGGCAGCATGCGATCGACCACCAGAACGTCGAAATCGTTGGTCTGCGCGGTCAGCAGGCCGTCGCGACCGTTGCGGGACAGGTCGACGACATGACCCTCCTGGCGCAGTCCTGCCAGGATGTAGTCCCCTGTCGTGCGGTCATCCTCGATCACCAGAATCCGCATCCGTCCCTCGCTTCCAGCACCTGGCCGGCCCCCAAGGGAGGGGCCGGCGGGTTCATCGTTTCCGACCGAAGGATCAGTCGGCGTCTTCGTCCTGCCCGTCCTGATCCTCGTCCTGATTGGCGACAACCTTGGTCATCGTCCCATCGGCCGCCATCGCGAAGTCTTGCGTGGTGCCGTCGGACTTGGCAAGTTCCACCTCGATCACGCCGGACTTGGCGTTGTCGTGGTCGGCGCTGATCGCCATCACCTTGCCGCCGCCGCTCTTCTCGGCCATGGCAACCAGCTGGGCCAGCGGTGCGCCAAGCTGCGCGGGATCGGTGATGTCTTCCTTTTCCGCCTTGTCGCCGTCGCCCTCATCCTTGGTCTGGATGACCTTGCCGGTGCTGGCATCGATCTCGACCGAGACCTGCTTGCCCTTGGCGATGGTATCGACTTCGTAGAAGGCGGTGCCCTTGCTCTGACCGAACTCGGCCGCGACCGCGGTGCCGCCGCCGGCCGCCTCGGCGGCGCCGATGGCTGCGGTGATGTCCTGCGAGGCGCTCAGGAAAGCCTGAACCTCGGCCTGGTCACCGCCGTCATTCTTGGCAAAGGCCGCGCCGCCGGCCAGGGCCGTCGCGGACACCGCACCAGCGGTCAGAAGGGTAAGCAGTTTGCGTGTCATCGTTCTCTTTCCTTTCGGTTCGTCGATTGGCGTGATGCCTTTCGATGAACTCAAGCTGGGAAGCCGGCCTGACCATCAAATCGCCGCGCGATTACATCTGCGTAATGTTGAAAGTCGAACCGCGGTCCGGACAGGCAAACGCCCCGCCGAGGGGATCGGCGGGGCGGGATCGGGCAAGCTTGCGGTCCGGTTTCAGGGGGTCGCGGCGGCTTCGCCGTCGACGGTGTCCGCCGAGGCCGGGACGGTAGCGCCGGACCCGATCGCCAGCCGGGCGGCGACGGCGATGACCAGTCCGATCACCAGCGCGGCGACGGCCATGACGGTTCCCAGCCCGATTGCCGCGGCACCTGCCGCCACCATCAGGATCGCCGCGAGGGTCGATTTCAGTCGTTTCATCCGATGCACTCCTTCCGTTCTTGTTGCTGGACTGAGAGATGGGGGCGTCGGGTGATGCCGGGCTGACGCGCAGATTGCAGATCTGTAACCCGGCGGTTACCGCGTGCCGGGCAAGGCCGCGACAACATCCCGCCGCTTGCGCTTGCCCGATCCCACGGCGAGGCGCCATCTTTCCCCATGACATTCTGCGCGAGTTCTGACCTTCTGTTCGCCCGAGCACAGATCATCGGATGATTGGCCCATGCATCAACTGACCCTGCGCCAGATCGAGGTCGTCCGCGCCGTCATGCTGACCGGCACGATCACCGGTGCCGCCAGGATGCTGAACGTCTCGGCGCCCGGCATCAGCAGGCTCGTCAAGCATACCGAGGAAACGCTGGGTCTGCGCCTGTTCGAGCGGCGCGGCGGGGTCTATGTCCCGGCGGCCGAGGCAGGCGCGATCTTCGACCAGATCGGCCGGGTCTTTCGCGGGGTCGAGAACCTCAACCGCGCCGTGGCCTCGTTGCAGCGGGGCGAGGCGGTGGATCTGTCCTTCGCCTCGGCCCCATCGGTCGCGCAATTCATCGCCGCCCGCGCCGTCAGGCGGGTCAGGCAGCGCTTTCCCGATCTGTTCATCGACCTGAACATCCTGAAGATCGAGGAAACCATCGATTATCTGATGCTGGATCGCGGTGAATTCGTGATGATGAGCACCGCGATCGAGAATGCGGGCATCACCAACGAGATCGCGGCCCAGGGCCGGCTGGCGGCGATCGTGCCCGAGGGTCACGAACTGGCCGGCCGCGATCAGGTCTCGGTCCACGATCTTGTCCGGTTCCCGATGATCGGGGTCGAGCCGAACGACCCCTATGGATCGGTCTGCACCAGGCCGCTGCGCGATGCCGGTCTGCCGGTGCGCTATTCGATGCGGGGACGCTTTGCGCAGACCGTCGTCAGCCTTGTCCGCCACGGCCTTGGCGTTGCCATCATCGACGAATTCTCGGTCGCGGAACTGTATATGCCGGGCGTCGTGCGGCTGAGGCTGATCGAGGAGGCGCCCATCACCATCTATGTCGTCACCAAGGCCGGCCGGGTTCTGTCCGGCTTTGCCGAATATGCGATCCGGCAGTTGCGACGCGAACTGGAACGCGCCACCGAATCGCGCCCATGGGAACAGAAGAGGGCGCGATGAGGCGCAACCATTAACATCATGTTCACGATCCGCATGAATTGGTATTTGCCGTAAAGGTCGGACCTTGGCATGGTCGGACCATGGAGATCCGGGAAAAGCCCGGAGCAAGGGAGGACATCATGACCAAGACCCTGATCAAATTCACCGCCGTGCTGGCGCTGACCACCGGACTGACCGGCACCGCGGTTCTGGCGCAGGACTATCCCGCCAAGGAAATCCAGGGAATCATTCAATGGGGTGCGGGCGGCTCGACCGATACCGTCATGCGCACCGTCACGCCTCAGGCCGAGAAGGTTCTGGGCGGCAAGGTGGTCATGAAGAACATGACCGGCGGCGTCGGCGCGATCGCCACGAAATACGTCTATGCCCAGAAGGCCGATGGATATACCCTGCTGATGGGCGCGGAAAATCCGTTGCTCTACAAGGTGATGGGCCTCGGCGACATCGATTATTCGGAATTCACGCCGATCAACATCCTGGCCCGCGGCGTGCCGATCCTGGTCGCCAACAACGACGCGCCCTTCGACACCTTCGCCGAGATGGTCGAGTATATCCAGGCCAACCCGAACCAGGTCAAGTTCGGCTCGACCGGTCCGGGCGGCGTGCCGTCCGTGGTCACCGCGCTGCTGCGGTCCAAGACCGAACTGCCTGTGACCGAGGTTCCCTATGACGGCGACGGCCCGGCGCTGACCGCGCTGCAGGGCGGCGCGGTGGACGTCATGCCGGCCGTGCTGGGCGCGGCCATCGAGGGTATCAGGGGCGGCCGGATGAAGGCCATCTCGCTGATCGATACCAAGCCCGCCGAAGCCCTGCCCGAGGTTCCGGCCCTGGGCGAGACCAATCCCGAATATGCCGATTACCTGCCCTGGGGGCCGTTCTTCGGAGTCTTCGTCAAGAACGGCACCCCCGAGGACGTGGTCGCCAAGCTCGTCGATGCCTATGCCAAGGGCGCCGAAAGCGAGGATTTCGTGAAGCTGATGGGCGATCGCGGCTATGTCATCGAAAGCCTGTCGGGCGATGCGGCAACCCAGTTCCTGTCGAAATGGCAGTCGCTTACCACCTGGCTGATTGCCGATGCCGGGCTGGCCAAGAAGTCGCCCGAGGAATTCGGCATCCCGCGGCCCTGATCTGCGGCTCGCGATGCGATCTTTCCCGGCCCACGCGGCCGGGAAAGTCCCTGCAATGACCTTCGGGAGGATCGGTCATGCACGACAAGCGCCACCGCAGCGCGGGCGAGATCGCCTTCAACGCGGTTCTGTTCATCGTCAGTCTGGTCCTGCTGTGGTCGGCCTATGCCATCGCGGGATTCGAATCGCTCAGCTCGCCCGGTGCGCTGCCGATGGCGGTCGCGCTGGCCATGGTCGTCAGTTCGGGCCTGGTCCTGCTGGATGGCTGGCGCCACACGCAGCGCGACCAGACGGGCTTTCTGAAGGACATCCTGCCGCCCGCGGTCATCGTGATGATGCTGTTCATCGCGGGATATGCCCTGCTGCTGGTCCCGCTGGGCTTTCTGCCGACCTCTTTGCTGTTTCTGACGCTCTCGATCCTGTATCTGCGCCGGGGCGGGCTGATCTTCGCGCTGGGCGTGTCGGCCTTTGCGCTGTTGCTGGTCTATATCGTGTTCCGGCTGATCTTTACCGTTCTGATGCCGTCGGGGATCGTCCCCGAGGCCGAGATGCTGGCCGCCTTCGGCCAATTGTTCGGAGGGGCCCGATAATGGAGGCCCTTGGCTATTTCCTGACCCCCTGGCTGGATCCGAAACTGCTGTTCCTGGTCGCGGCGGGCACCTTCGCGGGTGTCTATGTCGGCGCCATCCCCGGCCTGTCGGTCACCATGGCGGTGTCGATCCTGATCGGCTTTACCTTCACCTGGGACGTCTATCCGGCGCTGTGCCTGATGGTCGGCATCTTCATGGGCGGGGTCTATGGCGGATCGCGCACCGCGATTCTGCTGAACATCCCCGGCGCGCCCTCGGCCATCGCCACGGCGCTGGATGGCTATCCGCTGGCGCAGAAGGGATTGGCGGGCGAGGCGATCGGGATTTCCACCGTGATGTCCTTCGTCGGCGGGCTGATCGGCATCATCGTGCTGGCCGTCGCGGCACCCGCGGTCAGCGATTTCGCGCTGACGTTCCAGCCTCGGGACTTCATGCTGCTGGCGATCCTGGGCATCCTGCTGGTCGGATCACTGTCGGGCGAAAGCCTGGTCAAGGGCATCTTTGCCGGCGCCCTGGGGTTGCTGATCGGCACCGTGGGCATGGATCCGCTGACAGCCGAGGAACGCTTTACCTTCGGGTTCACCCAGCTTTGGGGCGGGATCAGCTTCATCGCCGTGATGATCGGCATGTTCGGCGTCAGCGAGGCGCTGGCGCAGTTGCACCATGTCGACAAGACCGCGGTGAAGCAGACCATCAGCCGCATCGTGCCGACCTGGTCCTCGATCCTGAAATACCTGCCGCTGTCGCTGCAAACCTCGTCCATCGGCGTGATCATCGGCGCCTTGCCCGGCACCGGCGGAGACATCGCGGCGCTGATGGCCTATGACCACGCCAAGCGCGTGACCAAGAACCCCGAAGTGCCCTTCGGCCAAGGCGCGCGCGAGGGTCTGGTCGCCCCCGAGACCGCCAACAACGCGGCCGTCGGCGGTGCCTTCATCCCGATGCTGACGCTGGGCATTCCGGGCGATGCGGTGACCGCGATCATGATCGGGGCGCTGTATATCCACGGCCTCAATCCCGGCCCGATGCTGATGATCGATCAGCCGCAGATGTTCTGGTTCATCACCGGCGCGCTGGTGCTGGCCAACATCTTCATGCTGATCTTCGGGCTGACCGGCATCCGCATCTTTACCAGGATCGTGGAAATGCCGCGCACCGTGCTGCTGCCGCTGATCCTGCTTTTGTCCATCGTCGGTGCCTATGCGGTCAACAACGCGATCACCGATGTCTACTGGATGCTGGCCTTCGGGGTGCTGGGCTATTTCATGAAATCCTATGGCTACCAGCTTGGCCCCGTGATCCTGGGCGTGATCCTGTCGCGGCTGCTGGACGAGAACTGGCGCCGGGCGATCATTTCCGAACAGGGCAGCGTCGCGGGCCTGTTCAGGGGCATCGCGACCAGCCCGCTGTCGCTGGTTCTGGCGGCGATGGTGGTGATGATCTTCGTCAGCCAGACCCCGGTCTGGCGCAGGTTTCGCCGCAAGATCGGTCTGGAAAGGATCGAACACGACCAGGACGCCCCCGGCTCGGGCGCGTAGGGAGGCTGGGAATGAAAACGGGCATTGCGACGGTTTCGATCGCGGGCAACCTGCGCGAAAAGCTGGCCGCCATCGCGGCGGCCGGCTTCGACGGGCTGGAGATTTTCGAACAGGATTTCCTGCAGGATGCGGCCAACCCGCGCGAGGTCGGCCGGATGATCCGCGATCACGGGCTGGAGGTGATGCTGTATCAGCCTTTCCGCGATTTCGAGGGGCTTCCCGCCACGCTGCGCGCCCGCGCCTTCGATCGTGCCCGGCACAAGTTCGACCTGATGGCGGAACTGGGCGCCGAGCTGATGCTGATCTGTTCCTCGGTCCATCCGCAGGCGATGGGCGGGATCGACCGCGCCGCCGATGATCTGGCCGAACTGGCCGAGATCGCCACCCGGCGGGGCCTGCGGATCGGCTACGAGGCGCTGGCCTGGGGCCGTCACGTCAACGACCACCGCGACGCCTGGGAAATCGTGCGCCGGGCCGATCATCCGGCACTGGGCCTGATCCTGGACAGCTTTCACACGCTGGGCCGCAGGATCGACCCGGACACGATCCGCCGCATTCCGGGCGACCGGATCTTTTTCGTCCAGCTTGCCGATGCGCCGATGATCGACATGGACCTGCTGTATTGGTCGCGCCATTTCCGCACCATGCCGGGCGAGGGCGATCTGCCGGTGGTGGATTTCATGCGTGCCGTGACGGCGACCGGCTATGGCGGGCCGCTGTCGCTGGAAATCTTCAATGACCAGTTCCGCGGCGGCAGCCCCGAAGGCATCGCGCGCGACGGCCATCGTTCGCTGATCTGGCTGATGGATCAGGTCCGCCGCGCCGAACCGGCGCTGCATGTCGATCTGCCGCCGATCCCGGAAAACCTCGGCGTCGAGGGCGTCGAGTTCATCGAATTTGCCTCGGACGCGGCAGAGGCCCCGGCGCTGGAAGCGGCGCTGACGCGGATGGGCTTTCACCGCGAAGGCGTGCATCGCAACAAGCGCGTCACCGTCTGGCGGCAGGGCGGCATCCGCATCGTCGTGAATACCGAGGAAACCGGCTTTGCGCACAGTTTTTTCCTGAACCACGGCACTGGCGTCTGCGATATCGGGCTGCGGGTCGAGGATGCGCAGGCCACCGTCGTCCGCGCCGCGGCGCTGGACGCCAGACTGTTCCATCAGCCGCCCGGCCCCGGCGAACTGGACATCCCGGCGATTCGCGGCGTCGGCGGATCGGTGCTGCATTTCATCGACGCGAAAAGCGGCCTCGATGATGTCTGGCGGATCGAATTCCAGGCCACCGGCGACAGCGCGACCGATTTCGGCCTGATCCGCGTCGATCATCTGGCCGAGACGATGAATTACGAGGACATGCTCAGCTGGACGCTGTTCTACACCGCCATCTTCGACATGGACCGCCGGCCGATGATCGACGTGGCCGATCCCGACGGGCTGGTGCGCAGCCAGGCCATCGCATCCCGCGATGGCGCCACGCGGATCACCCTGAACGGCGCCCAATCGCACCGCACGCTGGCCGGCGGTTTTCTGGCCGACAGCATGGGATCGGCCGTGCAGCATATCGCGCTGGCCAGCCGCGACATCCTTGCCAGCGCCCGGGCGATGGCGGGCGCGGGGTTCCAGCCGCTGGAGATCCCGGAAAATTACTACGACGATCTTCAGGCGCGCTATGGGCTGGACGACGACCGCATCGCCCGCCTGCGCCGCTGGAACATCCTCTACGAGGCCGAGGGCGAGGCCGAGTT
This sequence comes from Paracoccus sp. UBA5162, assembly GCF_002413585.1. Taxonomy (NCBI): domain Bacteria; kingdom Pseudomonadati; phylum Pseudomonadota; class Alphaproteobacteria; order Rhodobacterales; family Paracoccaceae; genus Paracoccus; species Paracoccus sp. UBA5162. The sequence goes on along the minus strand of NZ_DHXG01000077.1, from coordinate 32,131 downwards.
CTATCAGTTCTACGGGCGCCCGCTGACCGGGGGGCTGTTCTTCGAGATCGTCGAGCGGCGCGGCGGGTATGACGGCTATGGCGCCGCGAACGCGCCCTTCCGCATCGCCGCGCTGAAGCGGCTGTTGCGTGCCAAGGACATGCCGCGTGCGTGATCGGGGCTGCCCCACCGGCCTCGCCCCCGCCGGCGCAGCCCCAACCCCGCCGGCCCCCTGCCAAACCCCGACGGCCCCGCCCCGCCTTTCGGCAATGTGTTCCCGGCACGACCCGATCTTGAACCGATCCTGAAGGACAGGAACCGATGATCTCTGGCCATACCAAATTGATCGCCCATCTTGGCGTGCCGACGGAAAGCTTCAAGGCGCCGATGATCTACAACCCCTGGTTCGAGGCCAGGGGCATCGACACCGTGGTCGTGCCGATGGGATGCGAAACGGCGGACTTTCCGGCCTTCATGCCGCTGCTTGCGCGCCTGCGCAACTTCGCGGGCGCGCTGATCACCATGCCGCACAAGGTCGCGGTCGTGGACCTGCTGGATCAGGTCAGCACCGCCGTGCGCATCTGCGGCGCCTGCAACGCCGTGCGCCGCGACGAGGCGGGCGCCCTGATCGGCGACATGTTCGATGGCGAAGGCTTTGTGCGCGGCGTGCTGCGCAAGGGTCGTGCGGTCGCGGGGGCCTCGGTCCTGGTCGTGGGCACGGGCGGCGTGGGCTCGGCCATCGCCGCCTCGCTGGCGGGCGCGGGTGCGGCGCGTCTGGCGCTGTTCGACATCAATGCCGCCTCAGCCGACCGCCTTGCCGCGAAGCTGCAAGAAGCCTGTCCCGCCCTGCGGGTCGAGACCGGCCGGAACGATCCGGCGGGTTTCGACATCGTCGTGAACGCCACGCCGATGGGCATGGCCGAAGGCGATCCGATGCCGATGCCGGTCGAGCGTCTGTCGCCCCGGACCTTTGTGGGCGAGGTGGTCATGAAACGCGAGGAAACCGCCTTTCTGGCCGCCGCCCGGGCGCGGGGCTGCCTGACCCAGATCGGCACCGACATGCTGTTCGAACAGATCCCCGCCTATCTGGAATTCTTCGGCTATCCGACCACAAGCGCGGACGAATTGCGCAGGCTGGCCAGGATCAGATACTGACTGCCGGGTTGCCTGCCGCAAGCGGGTTCTGTTCAATCCCGCCGGCACGGCAGCCTCAGGAGACAGCGCCATGACCCGATCCGAGGGCGATCGCGTCCTGACCGACAGCGACATCGCGGAACTGATCGCATGGCGGCGCGATCTGCATCGCCGCCCGGAACTGTCCGGCGATGAACGGCAGACCGCCGCGCGGGTGGCGGCGGCGATGCGCCATGCCGGGGCGGACCGGATCGCGACCGGGCTGGGCGGGTTCGGCGTCGCCGCGATCTTCGAGGGTTTGTCCAGGGGCTGCACGGTCATGCTGCGCTGCGAGCTTGACGGGCTGCCGATCCAGGAACAGGGGGCGCACGACTGGTGCTCGCAATCGGCGGGCAAGGGGCATCTTTGCGGGCATGACGGGCATATGGCGATCCTGGCCGCCGTCGCGCGCTGGCTGGGGCGGAACAGGCCGCCGCGCGGGCGTGCCATCCTGCTGTTCCAGCCCGCCGAAGAGGATGGATCGGGCGCGGCGAAGGTGATCGCGGATCCGCAATTCGCCGGCCTCGTGCCGGATTATGCGCTGTCGCTGCACAACATGCCCGGCGTGCCGCAGGGTCACGCGCTGCTGGCCGAGGGGCCGATGAACTGCGCCTCGCGCGGCATGAAGATCGCGCTGACCGGCCGCACCGCCCATGCCTCGCAGCCCGAACACGGCGTCTCGCCGGCCATGGCGCTGGCCGCGCTGGTCCCCGCGCTGACGGCGCTCGGGTCGGGCGGCCAGCAATCCGATCCCGCCTTCTCGCTGGTCACGATCACCCATGCCCGGCTGGGCGAGCCGGCATTCGGCATCGCGCCCGGCGAGGCGGAATTGCGGGCGACGCTGCGCACGCAGAGGGATGAGGGGATGGCCCGGCTGGTCGCGGCAGCCGAACGCACCGTTGGACAGGCGGCCGCCACCGCGGGACTGGCCCATGCGATCACCTGGCACGACGTGTTCCACCATTGCCAAAACGACCCCGAGGCGACCGCGATCCTGTCGCGCGCGCTTGCCGCCGAAGGGTTCGTTGTCGGCTCGAATGGCCTGCCGATGCGCGCCTCCGAGGATTTCGGCCGTTTCGGCGGCTGTTCCCGCGCCGCCATGTTCCTGCTGGGCGCGGGCCGCGATGTCGCCAGCCTGCACAATCCCGATTACGATTTCCCCGATGACCTGATCGAACCGGGCGCCCGCATCTTCATCCGTGCGCTGAGCGAGGTGCTGGGCTGAGCCAGGCTACAGCCGGAAACCCAGGGCCTCGATCTGCCGGGCATAGCCTTCGGACGCGCGCAGTCGGGCCAGCCTTTCGGCATGGCGGACCGTGATCAGATCCTGGGCCGCGCGCACGGCGGGCTGTTCCATCAGCGCCGCGCACAGCGCCCGCACCCGGCCCGCCATTTCGGCCGCGCCCTCGTCGCGCAGGCTGTTCTGATCATAGGTGCGGAAATAGGCGTCGTCATATTTGCCGTGATTGTTCAGGATATCGCCGCGCAGCCGGCGCATCAGGAATTCCTCGCCCGATTTCACGCCGTAATGGTTCAACTGCGCCAGTCCATAGCCTGCCTCGTCCATCTTCTGCTTCCATGCGATCCTGCGCCCGTTCAGCACCTCGCCCGAGCCATTCACCCAGCGCAGCTGCTTTTCGTCGGTCTTGAGGTATTTCGGCTTCAGATGCGGGCGGTGAATGGCCAGCTTCATCCATGGCTGATGGGTATAAAGGGTCTTGACGCCGTAGCCCTTGGCAAAATCGTCGTCGGCGGCGGCGGTAAAGCGCGTGGTCACGAAATCGTCCCGATAGCGGGCCTGCCCGTTCGATCCGAAAAAGCGCCACGTCACCGGCATCGCCGTCGCGCCGTTGGTCTTGATCACGTCGATCAGCGAATCGACCGAACCATCGCCCGTCCTGATCTGCAAGAATTCGTCGAGGTCGATCAGCAGGTGCCAGTCGGCACGGGCGAATAGCGGGTGGTTGCCGATTCGCGCGATCCCGCGCGGTTGCGGCGGCTTGTCGCGCCAGGCGCCGTTATCCAGCCGTGACAGCAGCCCCAGCCCGGCCAGCGCGTCCAGCATCTCGTCGGTGCCATCGCTGCAATCATTGGTCAGAAAAAGGATGTCGGTAAAGCCCAGCAGGTGATGATAGGCGACCCATTCCAGCAGATAGGGGCCTTCGTCCTTGGCCATCGTGGTCAGCACCACATTTCCGTGGCGCGAGGTATTGGCGGGGATCGGCAGGTTTTCCTGGCGCCGCGCGAGGTCGGCGAAAAACGTCGTTTCGTCGATCCGGTCCAGCTTTTCAAGCGGTCCCGCCCTCTTGCGCGCGACGGTCCTCGTGGCCTCGGCCTCGATCGCGTCGTAGTCGACAAAACCTTTCCGTTCCAGATAATGACCGATCCAGGATTTGCGCGGTGGCACCCCGCCGCGCGCCTTGCGGGTATGCTTGCGCATCCAGCGCGAATAAAGGTGGACGGCCAGCGCGCCGCCGTCCTCGATCAGTTCGCGGGCTCGGGCGTGATTGACGTTCTCGATCAGCAGCTTGCGTTTCTGGAAGCTGATCGGGAAAAACACATCGCTGGGCTGGGCATAGATGATCTCGCCGGTTTCCTGCGCAAAGTGCGTCAGCGCCCGGGGACCGGTCGTGCCCCAGGGCAGGGTGCCCAGATCCATGTCGCCGCCGCGATCGCGTTCGGCCTGCATCCGTCCGCGACGGTGGCCGGGCAGCCAGGGCGGAATCGGATAATCGGAGGTGAGGAATTCGGCCAGCAGATCCTTGGTCCGCGATTCGGGCGGAAATCCCATGACGGCATTGCCCAGCAGCAGCTTGTCGTCGCGTTCATGGCCGAGAAACCAGGTCATCCCGGCGCGGAAGGGCTGCATTGCGATGACATCGGTATCGACCCAGACGCGCGGCGTGTCGCGCACCATGACGGCGCGGAAGACATCGGCATGGATCGCGGGGCTTTTCGCCTTGGCATGGACGATGATGTCGTCATTGGGCCAGATCTCGCGGGCATCGCGCAGCACCGCGCCATCGGGCAGGTTCGGCACATGGCCGTAGGTATAGAGAACGAAATCGTGACCCAGTTCGACAAAGCTGCGGATCGAGGCGATTTCCAGCCATGACAGCGGCCCGTCGATCCACAGCGATCCGATCTGCGCAAGCTGGTCTTGGGTGCCATCAGGCGGCATGCGCTGGTCCTTCTGCTGTGTTCTCGTGCCCGGCCCGGTCGGAATTTGCCTACCATCGCTTTGTGGACCGGTCTTTCCACGGGGAACAATTTCAGCCGCCGGCGCTTCCGCCTGTCATGGTTCGCCAGGGCGCGATTTTGTCGATCCTTTCCGACACTGATGGGCCATCGAGACAAGTTCAAGCCCTGCCTTCGGCACCTATCCGCCCGGTCAGTTTTTGCGGTGTTTTCCTACCGCGCGAGACTCGGCTCTTCGCGCTATGGTTGCGATCTGCTCACCCCTTTTGATGAAGGAGGCTGCCATGCCCCGCGTACCGTCTTTCGGCATTTCAGCGGATCGCAAACCCGTCTTCGCGCCCGACGACATTCTTGCCAGCGACCGCTGGTCCGACTTCGACAAGGAGGCGATCGTGCTGGAGGCGATCGTCATCGACAACAATATCTCGGGCAGCGATGCGACGCTGCAGGTCCGCGCCCATGACGGCATGAACTGGACCATCGAACTGGGCCGCCGCGCCCGCAACATGGCGGCGGGGCTGACCCCGGCGCAGGCGTTGCCGGGCGATCCCGTCTCGGTCCGCGGCCGCCGCCTGCACCGTTTCGGCGAGAACCGGATCAAGGCGATGCACCTGACCATTGCCGGGCGTGATTTCGATCTCTATCCGGCCAGTCTCGAGGCATCGTGATCCCGCAGGGCCGCATGCCGGGCCGCGATGGAAACTGACCAGACGGCAGGCCGCCTCACGCCCCGACTGCGCGCCGGTCGCGTGGCCGGGGCGGCAGATCGGTCCCGTGTGACACCAGCGCCTCTTTCCAACCGTGCGCGCAGGCACTAGCTTGCCGCCATGCGCTGGACAATCCCGAATATCCTCACCCTTCTGCGGCTTGCCGCGGCGCCCGCCGTGCCGCTGATGTTTCTCTATTTTCATCGGCCCTGGGCCGATTGGGCGGCGCTGGCGATCTTTCTGGTCGCGGCCGTGACCGACTGGTTCGACGGCTATCTGGCCCGCGCCTGGAAACAGGAAAGCCGGTTCGGCGCGGCCATGGATCCGATTGCCGACAAGGCGATGGTGGTCATCGCCATCATCGTCATCACCGGTTATTCCGGCATGAATCCCTGGCTGATCCTGCCCGCCACGGTGATCCTGTTCCGCGAGGTCCTGGTGTCGGGCCTGCGCGAATTCCTGGGCGCGCAGGCGAAGCTGCTGAAGGTTACCAAGCTGGCCAAGTGGAAGACGACCTTCCAGATGGTCGCCATCGCGGTCCTGTTCCTGGGCACGGGGCTTGCCTTTGTCGAACACGGCGAGCCGCCGCTGGTGGGCGAGGGCAGGCTGCCCTGGTCCGACAGCTGGTCCGATCTTGCCAATCAGGTCGGGCTGGTGCTGATCTGGATCGCGGCGGTGCTGACCGGTTGGACAGGTTGGGATTATTTCGTCAAGGCGCTGCCCTATCTGAAGGATCCCGCGCATGATGCTTGATGTCCTTTATTTCGCATGGCTGCGCGAACGGATCGGCCAGCCTCGCGAGCGAATCGAGACCCGGGCCGCGACCCTGCGCGATCTGGTCGCCGAACTGGCCGACCGCGACGAATGGCACGCGTCGGCCTTTGCCGACATGGGCGCCGTGCGTTGCGCGATCGATCAGGAACTGGCCGATCTTGATGCGCCGCTGGACGATGCCCGCGAGGTGGCCTTTTTCCCGCCCATGACCGGGGGCTGACCCGTGTCGGCGCGTGTCCAGGCCGGTCCCTTCGATCTTGCCGCCGAGATGGAGAATTTCGGTCGCGGCGCCGGCGCCGTCGTCACCTTTACCGGCATCGTGCGCGACGATACCGGCCGGATGCTGGCGTTGGAGCTGGAATATTATCCCGGCATGACCGAGCGTGTGCTGGCCGAATACGGCGCCAGGGCCGCCGCCCGCTTCGGCCTTGCCGACTGGAAGATCATCCACCGCCATGGACGCCTGAACCTGGGCGAGCCGATCATGATGGTCGCCACCGCCGCCCGCCACCGTCGTGCCGCCTTCGAGGCCGCGGATTATCTGATGGACTGGCTGAAATCCCGCGCCCCCTTCTGGAAGCGCGAGATCGGCCCGGACGGCGCCGGCGCATGGGTCGCGGCGAAAGACAGCGACGAGGATGCGCTGAAGCGGTGGTGACCTTCGGCCTGCCGATATCCAGCCGCTTCGTCCGCCCGTGATCGCGGTCGCGCAATCGCAGATCGCGCAGGCGCTGGATGCGCTGGCCGACCGCGCGGAAGGTCCGATCTTCCTGCCTGCCAACCTGCTGGAGCGCGGCATCGGTGGCGATCATCCGCGCGCCCTGCATCTGTGGCGCAATGCAGGCTGGACCGCCTTCCTCGGCCTGTCGAATGCCGGCGTCTGCTTTCCGCAGATGCGCGATGCCGATTCGCAGGACTGGGACGCGCTGCCCGCGGTGCTGAAAAATCTTTCCATCACCGGTCTCAACGGCGAGGCCGCGCAGATTGCCCGCATCCTTGCGGCGCTGCGCCTCGACCGTCATCCGACGCGCCTCGACCGGATCGAACCGTGTTTCGCCCTGGCGCTGAACGATCTGCGGATGCCCGACGCGGCCGGACTTTCGATTCGCGCGCCGCGCAAGGCGGAACTGCCGCTTCTGATCGACTGGCGCGCGGCCTACCGGATCGAAATCATGGGTGACGACCCTGCGCAGGCGCGCGACAATGCCGTGGCCGAACTGCCGCTGTGGCTGGCCAGGGATTCGCTGCGGCTGGCCACCCGCGACGGCCAGCCGGTCGCGCTGACCGGTTTCAACGCGCGGCTGCCCGAGATCGTGCAGGTCGGCGGCGTTTATGTTCCCCCGACGCTGCGCGGTCAGCGTCTTGCCCGCCGCGCGCTGGCCCTGCACCTGGCCGAGGCGCGCGCAGCAGGCGCCGGCCGCGCCTTCCTGTTCGCGGCGTCGGAGGCTGCCGCCCGCACCTATACCGCGATCGGCTTTGTACCGGCGGGGCGGATGCGGATCGTGATCTTCGAACAGCCCGCCGAGGTCGCGCCCCGATGCGGCCGCTGATCCGCCCCGAGATTGCCGCGTGGCTGTCGCGCTGGTCCGAGGTTCTGGTCGCCGGCGCCATCGCGCTGGCGGGCCTGTGGCTGACGCTGCGCGGCGGCTGGTTCTTCGCCGCGCTCGGGCTTGCGATGCTGCTGGTCGGCGCGTCGCTGGCCATCGGCGCCCGGCGCAGGCTGCCCTTTCGCCGCCCGATCGAGGCGCCTGGCGTGGTCGAACTGATCGAGGGCGCGATCCGCTATTACGGGGCGACCGATCCGGGCGGCGAGATCGCGCTGCGCGATCTGGTCGAGATCCGCCTTTTGCGGCTGAACGGGCAGGCGCATTGGCGGCTGCGCAGCGCCGGAGGCGAGGCGCTGCTGATTCCCGTCGATGCCGCCGGGGCCGAGGTCCTGGCCCACGGCTTTACCGCGCTTCCGGGCCTTGACATGGGCGCCGTCTCGCAGGCGCTGGCGCATGTCAGCGAACAGCCCGACGCGACGCGGCTGGTCTGGCGCAGGCCCGATCACGGCGGGTTGACTTGACGGTCCGCTGTTGCCACCTGTGACCGACCGGCAATCCGCGAAAGGTCCGTCCGATGTCGATACCCCAGCAGGGCGGTGGCCCGATCGAAAGCCGCGATCAGCTTGCCGCCTATATCGCCTCGGGCGAGAAGCCGCGCGAGGCCTGGCGGATCGGCACCGAGCACGAGAAATTCGGCTATTGCAAGGATCACAAGCTGCCGCTGCCCTATGAGGGCGATTGTTCGGTCAAGGCGATGCTGACCGGCCTGCAGGAACGCTTCGGCTGGTCGCCGGTCCTAGAGCAGGGCAAGATCATCGGGCTGGAACGCGACGGCGCCAATGTCAGCCTGGAACCGGGCGGACAGCTGGAATTGTCCGGCGCTCCGGTCGAGAACATCCACCAGACCTGCGACGAGGTGAACGGCCATCTGGCCGAGGTGAAATCCGTGGCCGATGATATGGGCGCGGGCTTCATCGGTCTTGGCGCCGCGCCGATCTGGTCGCAGGAGCACATGCCGATGATGCCCAAGGGGCGCTACCGGCTGATGACCGACTACATGGGCCGGGTCGGCACGCTGGGCACGCAGATGATGTATCGCACCTGCACCGTGCAGGTGAACCTGGATTTCGCCAGCGAGGCCGATATGGTCCAGAAGCTGCGGGTCGCGTTGTCGCTGCAACCGGTGGCGACGGCGCTGTTCGCCAATTCTCCGTTTCTTGACGGCAAGCCCAACGGGATGAAAAGCTGGCGCGCCCATATCTGGCAGAACCTTGACGAGGCGCGCACCGGGATGCTGCCCTTCGTGTTCCAGGACGGCTTCGGATACGAGGCATGGGTGGATTACGTCCTCGATGTGCCGATGTATTTCGTCTATCGCGACGGTCGTTATCTCGATGCTCTGGGCCAGTCCTTCCGCGATTTCCTGAAGGGCGAATTGCCGGCCCTTCCGGGCGAGATTCCCACGCTGTCGGATTGGGCCGACCACCTGACGACGGTTTTTCCCGAGGCGCGGGTCAAGAAATTCATCGAGATGCGCGGCGCCGATGGCGGGCCGTGGCGCAGGCTATGCGCGCTGCCGGCGCTGTGGGTCGGGCTGACCTATGACCAGCAGGCGCTGGACGCGGCCTGGGATCTGGTCAAGGGCTGGGACCACGAGACGCGCGAAGGGCTGCGCCGGGCGGCCGGACGCGAAGCGTTGCAGGGCGAAGCCGGCGGCATCCGCCTGCACGATCTGGCGCGCGAAGTGCTGGCCATCGCCGAACAGGGCCTGAAGAACCGCGCGCGGCAGGGCGCCGGCGGGCTGATCCCCGACGAGACGCATTTCCTGAACGCGCTGAGGGAAAGCGTCGAGACCGGCCGCGTTCCGGCGGACGAATTGCTGGCGAAATATCACGGCGAATGGCAGGGCGATCTGTCACGCATCTATGCCGAATACTCCTACTGACGATTGCGTGATCGCGCATCGCGTGTCACGCTGATCGGATTGTCAGCCCCGGAGTATTTGCAGATGCGCGATTTCTTCATCCGGTCGATGGAATGGATCGTCAACATATTCATCACGCTGGGCGCGATCGCGGTGGTGGTCAGCGGCCTTGTGGTGATGTTCAGCGATCAGGGCGGCTTCCTGCGCGGCCTCGCGGTTCTGTTCGGCGGCGCGATCTATCTGATCGTCGTGGGCGGGATCATCTATCTGGGGCTGGGCATCTACAACAACACCCGCCGCACCGCCGAGGCGGTCGAAGCACTGGTCAGCCGCCAGACCCCCTGAATTGCCGCCGGCGCGTCTGGCCCGGCTTTCGCCGTCGTCCGAAACCCTGCAGGGTTCGCGGTGGGCCGGCCGCCATCCGCCTTCCGATCGGCGCCGCGGCGCACGACAATATGACCTCATTCGCCGCCCGCCTTGCTTGAAACGGGCGGCAAGCGGTGGCAGGTCGGAAGCAAAGCAAGAAGGGGGCAGGCGATGCGGGCGGATCTGATGACATGGGTGCAGCGGCTGGTCGGTCTGGTCTTCGTGATCGGCCTGATTGCGCTGTCGGGGGCGGTCTTCGTGCAGATCCGTCAGTCCGAAGGCATTCCGCCGCTGTCGGTCTTCATGGGTCTGGTCGGTCTGTCGGTGCTGATTCTGCTGGCGGGGGCGTGTCTGTCGCTGATCTCGCTGGCCGGATCGGCCCGGCGCGGTGCCGATGCATTGCAGAAACTGGCCTGGCAGGGCGGCGGGATCAGCCCTGCCGCCGTGGCCTCTGCCACCACCACCAGCGCCGCATCGCGGCCGTTCACCACCGCTCCGATGGCCGACATCGCGACCCAGCCAGAGCCGCAGCCGCAGGGCCCCGTCGCCCCGTCGCGGCCTCTGCGCCCGTCCGGCCGCAGATTGGTGGCCGAGCGCTAGAACAGGATGATCCTGTTCGTGAATCGGCTGCGTTGCGCTGCATGTATTCCGGGCTGGCGAAGAAACGGAGTCGGAACAGGGTTGCGTCGGGAATCCGCCGAAGGATTCGGTTGAGCGTCGCCTCGATCCAGGCGGTGACGCGGGCAAAGAAAAAACCCCCGCGCGATTGCATGGGGGTTCGTTCGTCTTGTCTGCGTTGAAGCCTTAGAAGCCGCGCGCAATCCGCTCGATGTCGCCGCGGCACAGACCGATATCGTCCAGCTCGCGATCCGACAGGCGGCTCAGCTCGCGCCGGGTCATGCGGGTGTCGTTCCACCCCGAGACCAGCGCGGCGATGCGTGCGACGACGTTGCCAACACCTCCGACAGCAAGGCTGCGGTTCGTTTCTATGGCCGACATCATATCACCTGCATTTCCAGTTTGCCCTTTCACAGGGCAGTGTTTCGGATGCCGGGTAGATAGGTCGCGCAAAGGCGGAATACCAGCCATGCGTCCCGCAAGGCCGATATGCAAGAAACGCAGGGATTAAAGCGGCTTGGGCGGTCCCGATGGTCGCAAAACGGTCACGGAATGTCGCTATGCCGGGTTCTTTTTCTGCCTGTCTGCGCGCCAGTCCCCCAGGGCGGCCTGCCACAGCGCGATTGCCGCAACGGCAGCGGTATCCGCGCGCAGGATCCGGGGGCCCAGGCTGATTCGGTCGACAAAGGGCGATGCCGCCAGACGCGATCGCTCGGCTTCGGAAAACCCGCCCTCGGGACCGATCAGGATGGCCCACGACCCCTGCGGCAGACCGGCCAGCGTCTCGGCCGGGCCCGCCATTGCCTCGTCCGCCCACAGGATACGGCGCGCGCCATCCCATCCGTCCAGAAGCCGCGCAAGGGGCTGAAGATCCGCGACCGGCGGCACGAAGGTACCCCCGCATTGTTCGGCCGCTTCGATGGCGTGGGCTTGCAGACGGTCCTGCCGGATGCGTTCGGAATTGGTGAAGTCGGTCTGCACGGGCAGGATGCGGGCAACGCCCAGTTCGGCGGCCTTTTCGACGATGAAATCGGTGCGTGCCTTCTTGATCGGCGCAAACAACAGCCACAGATCGGGCGGATCGCGCTGCGGGGCGGTCTGTTGGCCGACATCCAGCGTTCCGCCGCGCTTGCCCGCCTGCGCGATGCGGGCCGCGAATTCGCCATCGCGGCCGTTGAAGACCGCGATTTCCGCGCCCGCGCCCAGTCGCATGACCCCCGACAGGTAATGCGCCTGCGCGGGCGCCAGCGGCACGGCTTGCCGGGGCGCCAGCGGGTGATCTATGAACAATCTGATCCTTGCCATGATGGGCCAGACGCTATGCAAAGCCGGACCGAAAGGCCAGATGCCGTCATCGACGCGCCGAAGGGCAACTGGGTGGACCGATACGCGCCCGAGCGCTGGCGGCCCTGGCTGCGCCTCAGCCGGGCCGACCGGCCCATCGGGACGTGGCTGCTGCTGCTGCCCTGCTGGTGGGGCGTCGGGCTGGCGATGATGTATGATGCGCCGCGGCTCTTCGATCTTTGGATCGTGATCGCCTGCGCCATCGGCGCCTTCGTCATGCGTGGCGCGGGCTGCACCTGGAACGACATCACCGACCGGGACATCGACGCGCAGGTCGCCCGCACCCGGTCGCGGCCCCTTCCCTCGGGCGCCATCAGCCTGCGCGGCGCCTATCTGTGGCTGCTGGCACAGGGGCTGGTCGGGCTGGCGATCCTGCTGACACTGGGCCCGGCGGCGATCTGGATGGGCGTCATCTCGCTGGCGCTGGTGGCGATCTATCCATTCGCGAAACGCTTTACCTGGTGGCCGCAGATCTTCCTGGGTCTTGCCTTCAACTGGGGGGTGATGCTGGCCTATGCGGCCCATGCGGGCCAGGTCGATCTGGCCCCTGTCGTGGCCTGGCTGGGCGGCATCGCCTGGACCATCTTCTACGATACGATCTATGCCCATCAGGATGTCGAGGATGACGCCCTGATCGGGGTCAAATCCACCGCGCGCCTGTTCGGCAGAAACAGCCCCCGCTATCTGGCGCGCATCGCGATGCTGGCGGTCGCCCTGCTGGGGCTGGCCATCCTGCTGAGCCATCGCAATCTCTTGATCGCCGCTATCGGTCTGGCCGGCTTTGCCGCGCATCTGGCCTGGCAGCTGAAGAATTTCAAGCCGGATCATGGTGATAGCTGTCTTCGCCTGTTCCGGTCGAACCGCGATGCCGGGCTGATCCTTGCGCTGTTTCTCGCCCTTGCCGGGCTGAGCTGATTGCACGCCCGGCGGGCCGACGCTAGAGGGATGCGACCCGCAACAGCCGAAGGCCCATCGCATGGCACCCTTGCGCCGCAGGATTTCCCCGACTTTGGCCACGATCCTCGTCCTCGCTCTGGCGGGCGGGCTGAGCTGGTGGGGCGCGCGATCCACGGCGGCTTTCATCGAAGATCGGTCGTTGCAGGATGTCCAGGTCGCGCTGCGCAGCGCAGGATATGACTGGGCCGGGGTCGAGACTGACGGGTTGCAGGTGCGGCTGACAGGCACCGCGCCAAGCGAGGTGGACCGTTTCCGCGCCATGACGCAGGCCGCCACGGCAGTCGATTCCAGTCGCATCCTGGATCAGATGACCGTCGCCGCCGCCGAGGCGCTGGACCCGCCCGATTTCAAGGTCGAATTGCTGCGCAACCCGCAGGGCATTTCGCTGATCGGGCTGGTTCCGGCCTCGACCGACCGCAACGCGCTGCTGCGGTCGCTGCGCAGCGAAACCTCGGCGCCGAAAGTGACCGACCTGCTGGAGACCGCCGATTACAAGCTGCCCGAGGGCTGGCAGGCGGCGCTGGATTACGGCATCCAGGCTGCCCAGATGGCCGGCAGCGCCAAGATCTCGATCCAGCCGGGCGCGGTGACGGTGGCCGCGATCACCGACAGCCGCGCCGAAAAGGGCCGGCTGGAAACCGCGCTGAAACGCGCCGTGCCCAAGGGCGTCAGGCTGACCAGCCAGATCACCGCGCCGCGTCCGGTCATCGCGCCGTTCACGATGCGATTCGTCATCGACGGCGACGGCCCCAGGTTCGAGGCCTGCTCGGCCGCAACCGAAGACGGGCGACAGCGGATCCTTGAGGCGGCGCTGAGCGCGGGGTTGCAGGGCAAGCCGGGCTGCACCCTGGGCCTTGGCGCACCAAGCCCGGATTGGGACGAGGCCGCCGAGCAGGCCATCGCGGCGGTGGCGCGGCTGGGGCAGGGAACGGTCACGATTTCGGACGCCGACGTGGCTCTGACCGCGCCCGAGGCGGTGACGCAGGTGCGCTTTGACGAAGCGGCCGGTCGGCTGGAACAGGCCCTGCCGCGCGTCTTTTCGCTTCATGCCGAACTAGAGCGTGAATCCGGGCAGGATGCCGGGCCGGCGGAATTCATCGCCGCGCTGAGCGGCGACCGGGCGCTGTCGATGCGCGGCCGGATCGCCGACGTGCCGATGCGCGAGGCGGTGGACAGCTTTGCCCGCGCCCGCTTTTCCGAGGTGGACAGCAGCCTGCGCAGCGATGCGGCGGTGCCGGATGGCTGGACGGTGCGCGTGATCGGCGCGCTGGAGGCGATGGCCGTTCTGGAAAGCGGGACCGTTCAGGTCACTCCCGACATGCTGCGGATGGCCGGCACCTCGGGCGATCCGAATGCCGCCGAAAATGCCGCGGCCGCCCTGTCGAACCGGATCGGGGCCGGCGCGCGCTATGCCCTGTCGATCCGCTATGACCGCCGGCTGGACCCGGCGCTGGACCTGCCCGATGGTCAGGAATGTGTGCGGCGGCTGAACCTGATCATGTCCGAATCCGAGATCGGATTCGAGCCGGGCAAGTCCACCATCGCGGGCGATCCGCAGCCGACGCTGGCGCGGCTGGCCGAGGCGATGACCGAATGCGCGGATTTCCAGATCGAGGCCGGCGGGCATACCGATGCGCAGGGATCGCAAGGGTTCAACGCCGATCTGTCGCGTGCCCGTGCGCAGGCGCTGGTGGCGGCGATGGCCGAGGCCGGGATCGACACCGCCAACCTGACCGCACGCGGCTATGGCGAAAGCCAGCCCATCGCCAGCAACGACACCGAGGCCGGGCGCGAGGAGAACCGGCGCATCGAGTTCCGTCTGTTGTCGGAGATGCCGATCCGCAATACCCCGCTGCCGGTGCCGATCCTGCGCGAGGGTGTCACCAGCGAGCCGGTCGCGCCGCTGCAGGGACCGCCCGCGCCGGACATCGCGACCTCCTCGGGAATGGCGCCCGAAGGCGGCGCGGCCACGTCGATCGATGCCGTTCAGGGACCGCAAAGGCCGCAGGCGGGCGAAAGCCGTGCGGTTCCGGCGACCGTCGGGGTCAGCGAACAGGTTCCGGCACTGGACGATCGCGACGAAACCGTTAGGCTTCCGGTTCAGACGCCCGGCGCCGACACGCCCCGCCCCTCGCCCCGGCCCGAGGATGCCGCGACATCCGCGACCGGGCAGGAACAGCAAGACACCACCCCCGCGCCATAGCGAAAACCAGAGCGACCAGAACCAGAGCGCATGAACCGAACCGAATTCATCACCGTCACCGCCATCATCCTGTTCGGCGCCTTCCTGCTGGGCTGGATCGCAAGCTGGATCGTCCATCGCCTGACCCGGCGCACCCGTGCCGACATGTCCGAATTGGACCGAATGGCCCAGCAATTGCACGATACCGAAGAACAGCGCGACCAGGCCGTCGCGCGCCTGGAAGAGGTCGAGGCAGACCTGTCCAGCCGCCTTGCAGGGACCGAATCGGAACTGCAGGCCGCGATGGACGGGCTGCGCGAAAGCCGCGCCGAGGTCGAGGAACTGCGCGACTATATCGAGCGGAAACTGGTCCGCCGCTGAGATCGGTCGCGCAAGCCGGCGAGCCGTGCCGCCGATCCTCGCCCTGCGCGCCCGTCGTCCCAACCCGGCCTGCCGGCGTGCTGAACAAGGCGATGCGCATCAGGATCGCGCCTTTGCGACAAGGGCGGCAGCCGCCGATCGCGATCGTGACGCGCCCGCCGATCGGGCGGTTAGCGGAACATGACCTTGATGTGCAGGGAATGGCTTCTGCTCGACTGCTTTTCACCCAATGGATGCAGCCAATGTTTCAAGAAGGCAGGATACGTTTCGACCTGGAATCATACCGCTTTAGACCGCAGCCCGCCTGCGCGCCTCTGCCCTGATGTTGAAATAGTTTCCCGTCAGGATCAGCGTCGCGCCCAGGATGACCAGAGGTCCGATCGGCTCGTCGTAAAACACCATGCCGACCAGCGCGATCACCGGCAGGCGCAGGAAATCGAACGGCATGACCAGCGTCGCGGGCGCCAGCCGCAGGGCGTTGGCGATGCAGAAATGCGCCGTCAGCCCGGCCCCGCCGATCAGCGCGATCCACAAGGCCGTCTGGCCCGAGGGCAGGGCGACATCCCCGTCCAGCCCGGCAAGGAGAAAGCCCAGGACGGCCTGCATGACCGTCATCCACCACAGGATGCAGGCGACGCCGACCCGCGCGGTCAGCTGCTTGGTGAGGATATAGGTCAGCGCGAAACCCACCGCGCTGCCCGCCGCCGCGATCAGGCCCGGTGTCAAGGGCGCCGCGCCCGGCCGCGCCACCAGCAGGATACCCGCGAACCCCAGGGCGGCGGCAATCATCCGCGCCTGCGTCCACCGTTCGCCCAGAAAGAAGCGCGACAGCACCAGCGCCCAAAGCGGCGCGGTGAATTCCAGCGCGAAGACCTGCGCCAGCGGGATCGAGAAGATCGCGAAGAACCACAGGTTCTGCGCCGTGAAATGACAGATGTTGCGGGCCAGGTGCAGCCCCGGATCGCGCAGGTTGACGACATGCCAGCGGCCGCGCAGCGTGATCAGGCCGCCGACGATCGCGATCCCGACCAGCGAGCGCCAGGCCATGATCTCGAACGTGTCCAGCGACAGCGACACCGCGCGCCCGGCCACCGCCATCGAGGTGAAGGACGCGACCGCACCCAGCATCCAGACCGCCGCGACCAGCGGATTGGCCGGGTGCGGCGCCGGAATATCGGCCCGCGCGCTCATCTCGTGATCTCCGGCATCGGCCCGCATCCCCCTGGCCCGCATGGCTAGCGCGGCCTTGCAGCCGATGCAATCAGGCCGGCCCGGCCGGCCGGCGGGTCATCGTCAATGTGACCCATTCGCCCAGATCGTCGCGCCGGTCCAGCGCAAATCCCGCCGCCTCATAGGCCGCGATGACATCTTGCCCCTGATCGCCGAGGATCCCGGACAGGATGATCTTGCCGCCGGGCGACACATGGCGCGCCATTTCGGGCGACAGATCGATCAGCGGTTGTTTGAGGATGTTCGCCAATACCAGATCGAAGGGCGCGGCCTGTTCCAGGATCGGATGATCGAAACCCGTGGCCTCGATACATTCCACCCGGCCGTCCAGCCCGTTTGCGATCACATTGGCCGCCGCGGTATCGACCGCCACGCGGTCGATGTCGCCGGCCACGACCGTGACCGGCCAGATCCGTGCCGCCCCCATCGCCAGAACCGCCGTGCCGCAGCCGATATCGGCAATCCGATGCGCCTGGTAGCCGTCATCGGCCAGCCGGTCCAGCGCCTCCAGACAGCCCTTGGTGGTGCCGTGGTGGCCGGTGCCAAAGGCCATCGCGGCCTCGATGCACAGGGCCTCGACGCCCTGGGGCACCTTGTCGGCATCATGGGCGCCATGGACGAAGAAGCGACCCGCCTCGACCGGTGTCAGTTCGCGCCGCACATGGGCCACCCAATCGACCTCGGGCAGTTCCGAGATCACGAAAGGCTCGGCCCGCCATGCGGCGGCCAGCAGCGCCAGGGCCACCTCGTCCGGGGCTTCGAGGAAATAGAGCCCGACCTCCCAGCGATCCGATCCGTCCTCGATCTCGAACACGCCGGCGCCGACGGGTTCGGGGGTCAGATCCTCGCAGGCCTCGGCCAGCGCCTCGGCGGGTTCGCGGCCGGCAAGATGGGTCAGGGCGGTGAAGGTGGGCATCAGATCGGGTCCGGGTTGGGCAGGGACGCCTCTACCCCTGTCCCCTTCAACCCGCAATAACCGTCGGGATTCTTTTCCAGATATTGCTGATGCGCCTCGGGGGCCGGCCAGAACGCGCCCTTGTCGATGATCTGCGTGGTGATCTTGCCAAAGCCCTCGACCGCCAGCCGGTTGCCGTAATCGATCTTCGAGGCCTCGGCGGCGTGTCGCTGGCTGGAATTGAAGACCATGATCAGGCTGCGATATTGCGGGCCAACATCGTTTCCCTGCCGGTCGCCCTGCGTCGGATCGTGGTTTTCCCAGAACAATTGCAGCAGATGATCGTAGCTGATCAGCGAACTGTCAAAGACCACGCGCACCACCTCGGCGTGGCCGGTATCGCCCTTGCAGACCTGCTCATAGGTCGGGTTTTCGGTCGAGCCGCCGGCAAAGCCTGCCTCGGTCAGCCAGACACCGTCCTGTTGCCAGAACAGCCGTTCGGCCCCCCAATAGCAGCCCATCCCGAAGATCGCCTGATCCAGGCCGTGCGGCACCTCGGCATCCATCGGCCGGTTGAAGATCGCATGAGTCGTCATCGTCGCATCCTTCTGATCGTTGTGCCATAACGCGCCTGCCCGCGCGCCGGTTCGCCGCGACAAGGCGCGATCTTTCCCCTGCCTTCAACCCCCTGCGAGACGCGACGGCCCCGTGGCGTCGCGCCGGAAGGTGCAGGCCAGGACATGGCCAGCGGCGCGCGGCGGTTCAAGCCGCCTGACGGTTCCACCGGAAGCGGCGATGCCGCGGCCGCTAGCGGCGCGGATGCGCCGCGCGATAGACCGCCATCAGGTGCGCGTCGTCCACGCCGGTATAGACCTGCGTGGTGGACAGGCTGGCATGGCCCAGCAATTCCTGGATCGTGCGCAGATCGCCGCCGGCGGCCAACAGATGTGTGGCGAATGAATGGCGCAGGGCATGTGGCGTGGCACTGGGCGGCAGGCCCAGCGACGCCCGCGCCCGTCGCAACGCCCCGGCGATCTGGTCCTGTCCCAGGCGCCCGCCGCGCACGCCCCGGAACAGGGCCTGATCGGGCGCCAGCCGCCACGGGCATTGCGCCAGATAGGTTCCGACCGCCGCGCGCGCGGCCGGCAGGATCGGCACCTGCCGCTGCCGGCCTCCCTTGCCGGTGATGGTCAGCGCCTCGCGAAAGGGCCAGTCGCGCCCGTGCAGCGCCAGCGCCTCGGAAATCCGCAATCCGCAACCCCAGAGCAACGTCATCACCGCCACGTCGCGGGCCGCGACCCAGGGGCTGCCATGCCCGTCGGCCACGACTTCCAGCGCGTCCCGCGCCTCGGCCGGCGACAGCGGCCGGGGCAGCGACCGGGCGTATTTCGGGCTGCGGCTGGACAGCGCGGGCGACAGGTCGAACCCCTCGCGATCCGAGATCCAGCGCAGAAAACTGCGCACCGCCGATTGCCGCCGCGCAAGCGACCGTGGGCCCAGTCCCCGCGCCCGTTCGGCGGCGGCAAAGGCCCGCATGTCGGTCTGTCGCAGCGCGGCCAGCGATTTCGGCGTGGCGGGCGCGCCCTGATGGCCACCCAGGAAGGCCAGGAAGGCCAGCAGGTCGGCACGATAGGCCCGGATCGTATGATCGGAGCGGTCGCGCGTCGCGGCCTCGGTTTCCAGCCAGCGCGCCAGGGCCGCCGCCATGGCGGGGGCAAGGGCCAGCGGGCCGGGCGCCGCGGTCACGATTTCAGGCGGCCCAGCAGGATCAGCCGGAACACCTGCCCGAAAAAGCGCAGCAGGTCGGTGCCCTGCGCGGGCATGAAGCGCGCCGGATCGGCGCTGCCCATGACCAGCATCGCCCGCGGCCGCCGCGCGCCCAGATCCAGCGGCAGCAGCGCCTCGGACGCCACGTCGCGGCCATGGATCGGGCGGGTGATGGGCGAGGCCGGTCGCAGCACGATGTCGTCGCCGCGCGGCACCCGCCTTCCCGCAGTGACAATCCGGCCCAACGCGCCTTCGGGGGCGATCACCACATCCTCGGGCAGATGCGCGATCTCGGGTTCTTCCTCGACCACCAGCCGCAGGGTTTCGACCCGCAGCAGCGGCGCGATATCGGCCTGGAGACTGTCCACCAGCTCGGTCAGATCGGCCGATTCCATCAGCCCGACCACGGCGCGATGAACGACCGCCGTGCCCGACTGGTTGTCATAGGCGGCGGCGATGACGTTCTCGTGCTGCGACTCGAGCCGGTCCAGCCGGGTCTCCAGCGCCTCCATCGCACGGCCGCGAATGTCGATCACGTTCTCGCCGATCTCGGATTCGCGGGCGGCGACCAGCGCCCGCATCAGGTCGCGATCGGCCAGCAGGATTCCCGGATCGGCCAGCAACCGGTCTCGGGTTTCCGGATCCAGACCCGGATCCTGCTGTGCCTCGGCGGTCGATTCGACGCTCATTCTGCCCCTTTCCGCCGCCTTGCCGCGGCTGTTTCAGCCGATCTTCTGACCGGTCTTTTCCCAATCGGCAGTGAACTGCTCCAGCCCCTTGTCGGTCAAGACGTGCTTGGCCATCGCCTTGATAACGGCCGGAGGTGCGGTAATCACGTCACTGCCGATCTTGGCGACCTCGATGATGTGATTGACCGAACGGATCGAGGCGGCGAGGATCTGCGTCTCGTAGCCGTAATTGTCATAAATCTCGCGGATATCGGCGATCAGGTCCACGCCATCCAGGTGAATGTCGTCCAGCCGCCCGATGAACGGGCTGATGAAGGTTGCCCCGGCCTTTGCCGCCAGGATCGCCTGGGCGGGGCTGAAGCACAGGGTGACGTTGACCATCTGGCCTTCGCTGGACAGCGCCTTGCAGGCCTTCAGCCCGTCCCAGGTCAGCGGCACCTTGACGGCGATGTTGTCGGCGATCTTGGCCAGGTGCTTGCCCTCGCGGATCATGTCCTCGGCCTTCTCGGCGACGACCTCGGCGCTGACGGGTCCGTCCACGATATCGCAAATCTCGCGGGTGACCTCTTCGATGTTGCGGCCGGCCTTCAGGATCAGCGAGGGATTGGTGGTGACGCCGTCCAGCACACCCAACTCATTCAACTCCCTGATGGCATCCACATCGGCGGTATCGACAAAGAATTTCATGGCCCGGCTCCTCTGATAGGCTACGGGCCGGGTGATAGCGCAAAAGCCGTGGCCCGGAAAGGGGCGGCGGGCCGCGCCCGGGAATGGCGCGAAGGGCTGCGGCCGTCCGCGGGCGGGCGCAGCCATGATCGTGTCAGGCCATGCATGATCCGGGCATGCCTTGCATGCGATGTCACGCGCATGGCGGCGTCCGGGCGCCGGTCCCATGGGGCGGATGGGCGCGGCCGGGGCGGGGCTGATACAGTGCGGGCCGACCGCAAGCCCTGGACGGTCGAGAACCCCTTGCAACCTGCATCCCCCGGCGTCTTTATCGCGCATGATGCCCGACCCCGCCGCCTTCCTCGCCCCCCGATCCCGCATCGCGGTCCTGACCTGCGAGCCGGTCGGCGTGCTGGACTACCTCGCCCCCGAAGACGGCGTGCGGCAGGGTGCGCTGGTGCTGGTGCCGCTGGGGCCGCGCCGCGTTCTGGGCCTGGTCTGGGGCGAGGGCAGGGGCGATTTCGACCTGGCCAAGCTGCGCCCCGTGGCCCGGATCCTCGATGCCGAACCGTTCCGGCCGGGGTTCCTCGACTTCCTCAGCCGCGCCGCCGACTACACCCTGACCCCGCCGCCGCTGATGCTGCGCATGGCGACCCGCGCCCCCGACCTGGACCAGCCGCCCGCCGCGCGCCGGCTCATCGTGCCCGCCGGCGATCCGCCCGCGCGCATGACCGAGGCGAGAAGCCGCGTCATGGACGTCATCGCCCGCCACGGCGGCGCCGGTTTCGCGCCGTCCGAACTGGCCCAACTGGCCGGTGTCGGCACCTCGGTCGTCAAGGGCCTGGTGGCACAAGGCACGCTGGCCGAGATCCAGGCTCCTCGCGATACCCCCTATCCGCGCCTCGATCCCGGTCGGCCCGGCAAGCCGCTGGCCCCCGATCAGCAGGCCGCCGCCGACACCCTGCGCGCCGCCATCCGCAAGGGTGGCTATGGCACCACCCTGCTGCGCGGGGTCACCGGATCGGGCAAGACCGAGGTCTATCTGGAAGCCGTCGCGGAATGCCTGCGCGCCGGTCGTCAGGCGCTGGTCCTGCTGCCCGAGATCGCGCTGTCGGCGGAATTCCTGGACCGGGTCGAGGCGCGTTTTGGGGCGCGGCCCGGCGAATGGCACAGCGGTATCACCCGGACCGAACGCCGCCGGTTGTGGCACATGGCGGGCCGGGGCGAGGTCGGGCTGGTGGTCGGCGCCCGCTCGGCCCTGTTCCTGCCCTTCCACGATCTGGGCCTGATCGTCGTCGACGAGGAACATGACAGCAGCTACAAGCAGGAGGATGTGGTCTATTACAGCGCCCGCGACATGGCGGTGCTGCGCGCCTCGATCGCGGGGGCGCATGTGGTTCTGGCCTCGGCCACGCCCAGCCTGGAAAGCTGGGTCAACGCGGCCAGCGGCAAATATGCCCGGCTGGACCTGCGAAGCCGCTATGGCGAGGCGGAACTGCCCGACATGGCCGCCATCGACCTGCGCGCCGAGGAGATGCCGGCAGGACGCTGGATCTCGCCCACGCTGGAAGGGGCGGTCAAGACGCGGCTGGCCCGCGGCGAACAATCGCTGCTGTTCCTGAACCGGCGCGGATTTGCCCCGGTCACCGTCTGCCGCGCCTGCGGCGAACAGATCGGCTGCCATCAATGCGACGCGCGGATGGTCGAACACCGTTTCCAGAACCGCCTTGTCTGTCATCAATGCGGCGAGACGCGCCCCATCCCGACCGCCTGCCCCGCCTGCGGGGCCGAGGGCAGGCTGGCCCCGATCGGCCCCGGCGTCGAACGCATCGCCGAAGAGGTCGCCGCGACCTTCCCCGACGCCAGGGCGACGATCCTGTCATCCGACCTGTTCCATTCGGCCCGCGCGCTGAAGGACACCATCGCCCGGATCGCCGATGGCGATACCCAGATCATCATCGGCACCCAGATCGTCGCCAAGGGCCACAACTTTCCCCGCCTGACGCTGGTCGGCGTGATTGACGCCGATCTGGGCCTGCAAGGCGCCGATCTGCGCGCGGCCGAGCGGTCCTTCCAGCTGATGCGGCAAGTCGCGGGCCGGGCCGGTCGCCAGTCGGGTGCCGCGCCGGGCCTTGCGCTGCTGCAGACCCACCAGCCCGGCCACGCGGTGATCCGCGCCATCCTGTCGGGCCATGACGAGGCTTTCTGGGACGCCGAGGCCGCCGGCCGCCAGGCCGCCGGGATGCCGCCCTTCGGCCGGCTGGCGGGCGTGATCCTGTCGCATCCCGACCTTGGCGTGGTCAGCGATTTCGCCCGCCACCTTGCCGCCCATGCCGGACCTCTGGATCACGCCGGCGCCGAATTGTGGGGTCCGGCGCCCGCGCCCATCGCCCGCATCCGGGGGCGTCACCGGATGCGGATGCTGATCCACGCCCCGCGTCAGGCGCCGCTGCAAGCGGCCATCGCCGACTGGCTGGCGCCGCACAAGCTGCCGACCAACCTGCGGCTGGCGGTGGATATCGACCCGCAAAGCTTTCTGTAGGCCGCGCGCCGCGGTTCAGTTCTTCAGCACGATGCAGTTGCCGCCCAGCCGTTTCAGCCTGATGCAGAAGGCATAGGCCTCGCCCCGGCTTTCATAGCCGATCTGGGCGGTATAGACGGGCTGCGCGATTCCGCTCAGGCGCTTTCTGACATAGCCCACGCGCCTGCCATCCAGAAGCGGGCGCAGCGTCCGGTTCAGCCGCGCCACCTGTCCCTGCGCGACCGCGCGGCTGCGATGGCTGGCGACGATCACGCCCCAGGGAAAGACGCGCGGCTCGACGACGAATTCGCGCAGGCCGCGATTGCCGGCCAGCGATTCGCAGGCCGGCCGGAACGGCCGGTCGGGATCCAGAGCCAGCTTCAGGTCCGCCGTCTCGGGCGGATTGTCGCGCCAGCGCCATGCGTTGAATCCGGTGATCGCCTCGACATAGTCCTGCGTCTCGTAGGGCAGCACGGTTTCGCTGGCAATGAACCGCGCCGCCCGTGCCTCGCCGCCGTTATAGGCAATCGCGGCCAGCCCGATATTGCCCGTCATGTCCGTAAGATAGCGAAGATACCACGCCGCCTTGAAGATCGCCTGGGCCGGGTTGAACGGATCGTCCAGATCGTAAAGCCGGGCGGTTTCAGGCATGAATTGCGCGATCCCCATCGCGCCGACCGGACTGATCGCGCCCGGCTCGAACCGGCTTTCCTTCCACAACAGGCGGGCCAGGAAATTCGGATCCAGCCCGCGCTGCGCGGCATTGCGTTCCACCAGCTTGCAGACATCCGCCACATAGCGGGACCGCCGCACGCAATCGCGGCCGTCATCGGTGCAGCGGATCTCGTCGCTTTGCCGGGCCGGGGGGCGGCCGTGGACGGCATCGACGGCGGGCCGGGCGGCGACCGGGGCGGTTGGAAGAAGCAGGATCGCCAGGATCGCAAGGATGCGCGTCACGACAATCTCTCTTTCCGAAAGGAGCCTGCCTTGCGGCCCGGACTCAGCCCTTCTTCGCCTTCTTGCGGGTCTTCTTCAGTTCGACCGCCGCCTCGGCGATCTCGATCTTGGCCTTGTCGGCGGCGCGTTCGGCCTTGCGGGCGGCCTTTCTGGCGTCACGCGCGGCCTGCTTTTCGGCTTTCTTCGCATCCCTTTCGGCCTGCCGGGCGGCCTTGCGTTCTGCGGTGCGGGCCTTTTTCTCGGCCTCCATCTGGGCCAGCCGCGCGGCCTTGCGTTCGGCCTTGCGCGCAGCCTTGCGCGCGGCCTTGCGCAGTGACTTCGCTTCGTTTGCGGCCGCCGTCGAGGCGTCGGGCGTGACCGTCGGGGCGGGCGGTTCGGCCGGGGCCGCGGGCTGGGCGGCGGGTGCCGGTGCCGGTGCAGATGCGGGCTGGGTCGCGGGCGCCTTGGCCTTCGCCACGCGGCGCGAGCCTGTGCGCAGGTCGGTCTTGCGGGTCTCGGCCTTGGCTCGCCCTGCCGGTTTGCGCGTGCTCGACGCGGGGGCGCGGCGCGCGGCCGACGATGCCACAGCGCGCGACGGCTTGTCCCCGGCGGGCTGCTGCCCTGCGGCCTTGGTAGCGGGCGCCAGGGGCAGCTTGCGCTTGCGCCGCTCGAGGTGAAGCCGACGCAGGGCCGTGGCCAGAAGATCGGCCGCACCGGGCCGGCCCTCGGTGACCGGGCCGCTGGCCCCGGTCATCTCGGCCTCGATCTCGGCTATCGCGCGGTACAGCGCCGCATCCTTCAGCGCGCCGATCGCCGGGGCGCGGCTGGCCGCGACCAGCGCGACCTGACCCGGCGTCAGGATTTCCTTTTCCAGCTTGGTGTAATTCGGCATCGCAATCCCCTGGATCCGGCGCAATCCGCTTCGGAGGGTGCGAAAATTCGCGTCCCTTTGCAACGGCAAAGACCCCGGCGCGGTGCCGGGGCCTTGCAAGACGTCGCGTCGCGCGGCCGCCTCAGTATGCGAAGCCCATGCTGTCGACCGGCGCAACGCCGCTGGCGGTGATGACGGTGGTCGTCGGCGCCCCGCCCGCCGTGGCGCCGGGAACGCCGGCATCGGCCGCCGCCATGCCACCACCCTCGGGCTGGACGTAACCCTCGGGCGTTTCGCGCATCGGGCCTTCGATGCGCAGGCTCTCGGCCTGGCTGCGCACCTTCACCTTGGTGCCAAGTTCGACCTGGTTGAACAGATCCATGACATCCTGGTTGAACATGCGGATGCAGCCGGCCGAGGTGGCCTTGCCGATCGAGGACGGATCCATCGTGCCGTGGATGCGGTAATAGGTGTCGCGGCCGCCCTCGTAGAGATACAGCGCGCGCGATCCCAGCGGGTTGTCCAGCCCGCCCGACAATCCGCCGGCGAACTGGCTGTAAAGCTCGGGTTCGGTGCGGATCATGTTGTCGGTCGGGCGCCAGTCGGGCCATTCCTGCTTGCGCCGGATCGTCGCCGTGCCGCTATAGCCCTTGCCGGCGCGGCCGACCGCGACGCCATAGCGCATCGCCACGCCGGGCGCGGTGACATAATAGAGAACCCGCGCATAGGGATCGACGATGATCGTGCCGGGGTCTTCCGGACCGTTATAGGCGACCTGCTGACGCTGGTTGCGTTCGGTCAGATAGGCGGCGCGAACGGCCGGGATATTGACCGGCTCGCCCTGCGGCCCGGTATCGGTGCGGGCCTGATAGACCGCCGGAACCGGCGGACCGGCCAGCAGCGAGGCGGATGTCGTCTGGGTCGTGGGCGCGCAGGCGGCAAGCCCAAGGGCAATCGCCGAAGCAAGGGAAACGAGGCGCAGCATGCGTTCAATCCTTCATTTGTCGCGGACCATCGCCGGCAGAGGCGCGGCCGCAGGCAGCAAGAGTTCGTTCCGGATGTCACCGCCGGCGGCAGAACCGGCCGTGATTCCTGCATGAGGTCATCAGCCCGCCCCATGCGAACAGCGTCAACCCATGCACATTCCGATCAAGCCGATTCGGCCGGTCTTGTTGCCAATGGGCGTCATCTCGATCAAGTTTTTACGAAAAGGGAACAAATCAGCGTGCGTTTGGTTTCACGCAAGTGCGAGAATATGAACGCGAACTTTCAGAAAGGCAGAGTCCAATGGGTCTTATCGTTGCATTGATCGTCGGGGCCATCGCCGGGTGGCTGGCCGGTCTCATGGTGAAGGGGCACGGCCAGGGCGTGCTGATGAACATTGTGGTGGGCATTGTCGGCGCGGTCATCGCGGCCTTCCTGTTTCCTGCGATGGGGCTGGCCATCGGTGCCGAAGGCTCGATCATCGGCTCGATCATCTACGCCACCATCGGCGCGGTCATTCTGTTGCTGATCATCCGGCTGGTGAACCGGGCCTGACCCCGCGGGGGCGGCAACCTCACCGATGTCTCGATTCCCCCGGCCCCTCTTGGCGCCGGGGGCTTTCGCTTGGGGCCACGTCCTTCCGTCTCCGATTTCCCGAGCCCGGCGCAGATCGGCGAAAGGCCGGATCGCGTCGCAGCCTGCGATCCGCTTCGGACCGCATTGCCGTTCCGGGCCGGTCTGACTAGGCTGCGGGCAAACCCGATACAGGCAAAGTCTTGTCCGAGCCCACCGCGCCCCGCCCCTCGGCCCTCGCGCCGTTCCGCCATCGCGACTTCCGCATGCTCTGGAGCGCGACCCTGGTGTCCAATTTCGGCGGGCTGGTCCAGGCGGTCGGCGCGGCCTGGCTGATGACGCAACTGACCGACAGCGCGACGCTGATCGCACTGGTCCAGGCCTCCAACACGATGCCGATCATGCTGCTTGCCATCGCCTCGGGCGCGCTGGCCGACATCTTCGACCGCAAGACGCTGCTGGTCGCGGCGCAATGCCTGATGGCGGGCGTGTCGGTGATCCTGGCCATCGTTGCCTGGCAGGGCTGGCTGACGCCGTGGATGCTGTTGGCCTTTACCTTCCTGATCGGGGCGGGGCAGGCTCTTTACAATCCGCCCTGGCAGGCCAGCATGGGCGATCTGGTGCCGCGCGCCGACCTGCCCTCGGCGGTGACGCTGAATTCGGTTGGCTTCAACATGATGCGCAGCGTCGGCCCGGCCGCGGGCGGGATCATCGTGGCCGCCTTCGGTGCCGCCGCCGCCTTTGCCGTCAATGCGCTGAGCTATGTTCCGCTGCTGGCGGCGCTGAGCCGCTGGAAGCCCGGCATCGCCCCGCGCAACGCCCCGCCCGAAGCCTTCGGCCCCGCCGTCGCGGCGGGCCTGCGCTATGTCGCGCTGTCGCCCAACCTGATGCGGGTGATCCTGCGCGGCGCCCTGTTCGGCTTTGCCGCCGTCTCGGTGCTGGCGCTGCTGCCGCTGGTCGCCAAGAGCCAGCCCCAGGGCGGCTCGCTGCTGTTCGGCTTCCTTCTGGGTTGCTATGGGCTGGGCGCGATCGCCGGCGCGGTGCTGAGCCCGCGCATCCGCGCGCGCCACGACAACGAGATGATCGTGCGTCTGGCCTTCGCAGGCTTCGCCGGTTCGGCCATCGTGCTGGGGCAGACCGGTTCGATCTGGCTGCACGCGCTGGCCATGCTGCCTGCGGGCGCGTCCTGGGTGCTGGCGCTGTCGCTGTTCAACGTGACGGTGCAATTGTCCACGCCCCGCTGGGTCGTGGCGCGCGCGCTGGCGCTGTATCAGACCCTGACCTTCGGCGGCATGGCGGCCGGATCCTGGGTCTGGGGCAGCGTCGCCGGGGCCGAGGGGACCGGCACGGCGCTGACCCTTGCCGGCTTCGTGCTGCTGTTCGGCGCCCTCATCGGCGTCTGGTTCAAGGCCCCCGAATTCGGCACCGCCGATCTGGACCCGGTGAACCGCTTTCGCGAACCGGCCCTGCGGCTGGATTTGCGTGGGCGATCGGGGCCGATCATGATCATGGTCGATTACCGCATCGCGCAGGACGACGTGGCCGAGTTCCTGCGCCTCATGCGCCAGCGGCGCAACATCCGCCGGCGCGACGGAGCCCGGAACTGGGCCCTTCTGCGCGATCTGGAACATCCTGACCTGTGGTCGGAAAGCTATCACATCGCCACCTGGGACGAATATGTCCGCCACAACCTGCGCCGCACCAAGACCGATGCCGAGGTCACGGTCGCGCTGCGCGCGCTGCACCGGGGCGAGGGCGATCCCGTCGTGCACCGCATGATCGAACGGCACAGCGTCAGTCAGCGGGATGACGTGCCGCTGATGGGCAAGATCGAGGTGCCCTGAAAGACGGGGAAAGAGGGGAAAGAAGATGAGACTTCAGGACAAGGTGGCCATCGTCACCGGCGGCGGCTCGGGCTTCGGGGCGGGGATCGCGCGGAAATTCGCGGCCGAGGGCGCGCAGGTCGTGGTGGCCGACATCAACGAGGCTGCCGCCCGCGAGATCGCGGCCCGGATCGGCGGCCGGGCGATCCGGGCCGATGTGGCGGATGCGGGCAGCGTCGGGGCGATGGTGGCCGAGGTCATCGACGCCTATGGACGGATCGACGTGATGGTGAACAATGCCGGCGTCACCCATCTGCCTACCCCGATGGAAGAGGTTTCCGAAGCCGATTTCGACCGGGTTCTGGCGATCAACTGCAAGTCGATCTATCTGATCGCGCGCAAGATCGTGCCGCTGATGAAGCAGGCCGGGCGGGGCGCCATCGTGAACGTGGCCTCGACCGCGGGGGTTTCGCCGCGGCCGAAACTGAACTGGTACAATGCCTCGAAAGGCTGGCTGATCACCGCAACCCGCGCCATGGCGGTGGAACTGGCCCCTTTCGGCATCCGGGTGAACGCGCTGAACCCGGTCGCGGGCGAAACGCCGCTGCTGAAAAGTTTCATGGGCGAGGACACGCCCGAGATGCGGGCTAAATTCCTGTCCACGATCCCGCTGGGCCGCTTCTCGACACCCGAGGATCTGGGCAACGCCGCCTGTTTCCTGGCCTCGGACGAGGCCTCGATGATCACCGGCGTCGCGATGGAGGTGGATGGCGGCCGTTGCATCTGATGGCGCGGCCGGCGTTTTGCACCCCGGCGGGTTATTCGCCGTTCAAAGCAGGCGGTTCGCCTTTCCCCGACCCTGGCAGCATATGAATTGTCTTGCGGTTCGGGCGGGGATGCCGATGACCGCCCCCGAAGCAGGCGCCTCATCCCGCGCGGATGAGGCGTTTTCCATTTTGCCTTGGTCGTGAAATATCCCCGGGGAGTCCCGAAGGGACGGGGGCGGAGCCCCCTTTTTTGTCTACACCTCGTCGCGCCAGCGGTTGACCAGCGGATAGCGCCGGTCCAGCCAGAAGGCCCTGGTCGAGATACGCGGGCCGGGCGCGGCCTGATAGCGTTTCCATTCGCTGACATAGAGCAGCGTTTCCACCTTCCTGACGGTTTCGGCGTCAAAGCCCCGGGCGACCAGATCCTTCAGGGCCAGATCCTTTTCGACCAGCCCTTCGAGGATCGCGTCCAGCACCTCGTAGGGCGGCAGCGAATCCTGATCCTTCTGGTCGGGGCGCAGCTCCGCCGAGGGAGGCTTGTCGATGATCTGCGGCGGAATCACCTCGCCCTCCGGACCCATCATCCAGTCGCGGTGATTGGCGTTGCGCCAGCGGCAGGTCTCGAACACGCGGGTCTTGTAGAGATCCTTGATCGGGTTATAGCCGCCGGCCATGTCACCGTAGATCGTGGCGTAGCCGACCGCGACCTCGGACTTGTTGCCCGTGGTCAGCAGCATCTCGTTGAACTTGTTGCTGATCGCCATCAGCATCACGCCCCGCAGGCGGGACTGGATGTTTTCCTCGGTGGTGTCGGGCGCGGTGCCGGCCATCAGATGGGCCAGCGCATCGGTCACCGCGTCGCGGGCCCCTTCGATATGGACGGTATCGAGCCGCGTGCCCAGACGCCGTGCACAATCGGCGGCATCATCCAGGCTGGCCTGCGAGGTGTATTGCGATGGCAGCATCACGCAGCGGACGTTTTCCGGCCCGATCGCGTCGGCGGCGATGGTGGCCACCAGCGCCGAATCGACGCCGCCCGACAGGCCCAGCACGACCTTGCGAAAGCCGGATTTGCGCAGATATTCGCGCAGGCCCAGCATCATCGCCTGATAATCCTGTTCCCAGGCATCGGGTTGCGGCGCCATCAGGCCCGGCTGGGCCTGCCAGCCTTCGCCCGTGCGGATGAAATCGACATGGGCCAGCATCTCGGTGAAGGGCGGCAACTGGACCGCCTTCCTGCCGCCGGGATTCAGCACGAAGCTGGCGCCGTCATAGATCTGGTCGTCCTGGCCGCCCACCATGTTGACATAGACCAGCGGCAGGCCGGTTTCGATCACGCGACCGACCATGTGGCCCATGCGCAGATCCAGCTTGTCACGATGATAGGGGCTGCCATTCGGCACGATCAGGATCTCGGCCCCGGTCTCGGCCAGCGTCTCGGTCACGTCGGGATACCAGCCGTCCTCGCAGATCGGCGATCCGATGCGGGCGGGTCCGACCGGATAGGGGCCGCTGATCGGGCCGCTGTCGAACAGGCGCAATTCGTCGAAAAGCTGCTTGTAGGGCAGGTGGTGTTTCAGCACGCGGGCGACCAGCTTGCCCTGCCTGAAGACGAACCAGGCATTATAGAGACCGTCGCCGTCGCGCCACGGACCGCCGATGGCCAGGGCGGGACCATCCGCACAATCCGCGCCCAGCCGCATGATCCGGGCCATGGCGTCTTCGGTGAAGGCGGGTTTGAGCACCAGATCCTGGGTCTGGTAGCCGGTGATGAACATCTCGGGCAGGGCCAGCATGTCGGCGCCGGCCTCGCGCGCGGCCTGCCATGCGTCGCGTGCCTTGGCGGCATTGCCGGGCAGATCGCCCACGGTGGCGTTCAACTGGCCGATGGTCAGGCGGAAACGGTCGGTCATGGCGTGGCCCCGGGCTTCTCTCGCGCCCGTGATAGGGGATGGCGCCGGAAAGGGAAAGTCGGGCTTTGCGCGCGGCGCGGCCATGGGTTAGACCTTTGGCAAAAGACGAAGGGCGTGGCGATGAAACGGGCAGCGGCAGCGGCGACGGCGGGTGCATTGGCTTTGGCGCTGATGGCGGGCGCAAGCGGCGCGGATGCGCAGGTCGTCACCAAGCAATACGATGATGGCGGTGTCTACGAAGGCACGTTCCGCAACGGCCGTCAGCACGGGCAGGGCACCTATACGCTGCCCAACGGCTATGTCTACGAGGGCGACTGGGTCGAGGGCGAGATCCGGGGGCAGGGCAAGGCCACCTTTCCCAACGGATCGGTCTATGTCGGCCAGTTCGTCAAGGGCAAGCCCGAGGGGCGCGGCAAGATCACCTATCCCGATGGCGGCACCTATGAGGGTGACTGGATCGCCGGCGAGATCACCGGCGAGGGGGTGGCGCGCTACGCCAATGGCAGCGTCTACACGGGCCAGTTCGTCAAGGGACTGCATCAGGGCAAGGGCACGCTGACCCAGCCCAACGGCTACAAATACGAGGGCCAGTGGAATGCCGGCGTCAAGGAGGGGCAGGGCCGGATCACCTATCCCGACGGCGCGGTCTACGAAGGCGGGATGCTGGCCGGACAGCGGGCCGGCAAGGGCAAGCTGACCATGGCCGACGGCATGGTCTATGACGGCATCTGGGCGGCCGGGCAAATGTCGGGAACGGGGGTGCTGGTCCAGGCCTCGGGCGACCGATACGAGGGGCAGATGCAGCGCGGCCAGCGCGAGGGCCAGGGCGTTGCGACCTATGCCAATGGCGATGTCTATGACGGCAGCTTCAAGGCCGACCGCCGTCACGGCAAGGGCACCTTCACCGGCACCGATGGCTATGTCTACAGCGGCGACTGGGTCGAGGGCCGGATGGAGGGGCAGGGCCAGATCACCTATCCCGACGGTTCGGTCTATGTCGGCCAGATGAAGAACGACCGGCCGGACGGGTCCGGCAAGATCACCTATCCCGACGGCTCGACCTATGAAGGGCAGTGGGCCGAGGGGGTGATCGAGGGCGAGGGCAAGGCCCGCTATGCCAACGGCATGGTCTATGAAGGCAATTTCAGGAACGCGCGCAATGACGGGCAGGGGCGCATGTCCTATCCCGACGGCTATGTCTATAACGGCGCCTGGAAGGACGGCCAGCGCCATGGCGAGGGTCAGGCGACCTATGCCGATGGAACGGTCTATACCGGTGCCTTCGTGGCTGGTCTGCGCGAGGGTCAGGGCAAGCTGACCACGCCGGACGGCTTCGTCTATGAAGG
>NZ_DHXG01000005.1:4459-4685 GCF_002413585.1 Paracoccus sp. UBA5162 | reverse complement strand
GTCCCAGGCGGCGATCTGCGCGAAACGGGTCACGCCGTGTTCGTGCAGCGTTTCCTCCAGCTTGGGTCCGACGCCCTTGATCTGCTTCAGATCATCCGCTGCGGCAGGATCCGCGTCCGTCGGTCCGGTGGCGGCCGCGCCGGCATCGGTTGCCCGTGCCGGATCGCTGGCGGAGGAATGGATGTCGTTCTTCTCGGGCTCGGGCCGCGGGCCGCCACGGCCGGCC
>NZ_DHXG01000005.1:2287-4158 GCF_002413585.1 Paracoccus sp. UBA5162 | reverse complement strand
GGGCCGCCACGGCCGGCCTGCGCCTCGCCAGAGGGCGCGACATCGGCTTGCGGCGCAGGATCGGCCTGCGGCGCGGGGTGGTCGGGCTGCGCGGCCGGAACGGGTGACGCGGTGGCGGCGCCCGCGAAGGCCATCGCCGCCTCGGATTCGCTGCCACGCGGACGGGGCGTCTCGACCGGATCGGCGGCGCGGGTGGGCCGGGAACCGGGATGCCAGTGCGAACCGTCCATCGCCGCGTGTCCGTGGCACAGCGCCCAGATCAGCAGCAGCGCCAGAAGCACACCGGCGATGATGCCGAGAAACAATCCCCCCAGCCAGCCGGCCGAGCCGATGCCCGCGCTGAAAATCCAGACCAGAAGGCCCAGCCCGGCCCCGGCAATCCAACAATTTCTGTTGCAGTTCGCATCCGCCATGTGCCTGTCCCCGTGTCAGACCCGTATCAGGTCAATCCTTGCCTGACTCCTCGCCGTCCCGGCCTCCGTCCTGCGCGGCGCGGCGCGACGATCCGGTCTCGCCGTCATCGGCCAGCGCCCTGGCCTGTCCGGTCCAGTCGTCGCGGCCGGCCCTTCCCTTGAAACCTTCCAGATTGGCATCGACCCAGGCCAGTTCCTCGGGACCCCATGCGGCGATCTGGTCGAAATGGTAAAAGCCCATTCCGTTCAGCATCTCCTCCAGCTTCGGCCCGACCCCCTTGATCAATTTCAGATCGTCGGCAGAGCCGTCCCTCGGGGCATCGAGCCCCTCGGGCCGGCGGCCCGCATCGGCGGGTGCGGCGGTGTCGCCGTCAGCCTTGCGGGCATCGCCGCGGTCGTCTTTCTCGACCGCATCTTCCTGCGCGCGCACGCCCTCGGGTTCGCGGTCGGAAGGCGGATTGGCGGCCGAGGCGGCCTGTGCCTCGTGTTCGGTCACGCCGGTCTTGTCGGCGGGCTGGCCATTGGCGGGGCGCGGGTCGTGCCGGGGCCCGGCATCGAGCCCGGTCTGATCATCCGCGGCCGCGGCGGGGCGGTCGCGATCCAGCCATTTCGTCAGGATCGGAACCTCGGTCCCGTCGATCCGCTTCACCGTGTCGCCATGACGCCGCGCAAGCGATGCGCTGGCATTCAGCTCATTGCCCTCGCGTTCGGTCAGGCTGGTCAGCCCCGACGCGGGTTCCGATGCGAAACGGCCGTTCTGCGGACCGGGCAGCGGCACCTGACCTTCGGAAAAGGCGTCGATCAGCCGTTCAAGCTTTTCGGGCGTCAGATCCTCGTAGTAATCCTTGCCGATCTGGGCCACCGGCGCATTGGCGCAGGCGCCCAGGCATTCGACCTCTTCCCAGCTGAACTTGCCGTCGGCCGAGACCATGTGCGGATTGGGCGCGATCTTGCGCTTGCAGACCTCGATCAGCGCCTCGGCCCCGCAGATCATGCAGGTCGTGGTGCCGCATATCTGGATATTGGCAACCGATCCAATGGGTTTAAGCTGGAACATGAAGTAGAATGTGGCGACTTCCAGGGCCCGGATATAGGGCAGATCCAGCAGATCGGCGCAATATTCGATGGCCGGGCGCGACAGCCAGCCTTCCTGTTCCTGCGCGCGCCACAGGATCGGGATGATCGCCGATTGCCTGCGGCCTTCCGGGTATTTGGTCATCTGTGCCTCGGCCCATTCCCGGTTCTTGGGCGTGAAGGCGAAGCCGTCGGGTTGTTCGGGGCTCAGTCGGCGAAGCATCAGCGGTCAACCTCTCCGAACACGATATCCATCGTGCCGATAATTGCGGAAACATCGGCCAGCAAGTGGCCCCTGGCCATCCAGTCGATGGATTGAAGATGCAGGAAACCGGGCGCGCGCAGCTTGGCGCGATAGGGCTTGTTGGTGCCATCGCTGGTCAG
>NZ_DHXG01000005.1:0-1933 GCF_002413585.1 Paracoccus sp. UBA5162 | reverse complement strand
GCCTCGACCGCGGCATAGACCTCGCCGGCGGGAACCCGGAAACCCTCGGTATACAGCTTGAAATGGTGGATCAGGCTTTCCATGTCGCGCTTCATCTCGCTGCGCCGGGGCGGGGTCAGCTTGCCGCGCGCCAGGATGTCGCCCTGCCCGGCCGGTTCGCGCAGCTTGTCGATCGCCTGCCGCATGATGCGGACCGACTGGCGCATCTCTTCCATGCGGACCAGATAACGGTCATAGCAATCGCCATTCTTGCCGACCGGGATGTGAAAGTCGAATTCGTCATAGCATTCGTAGGGCTGCGACCGCCGCAGATCCCAGGCCATCCCCGAACCGCGCACCATCACGCCGGAATAGCCCCAGTCCAGCACGTCCTGTTCATGGACGATGCCGATATCGACATTGCGCTGCTTGAAGATCCGGTTCTCGGTCAGCAGCCCGTCAAGATCGTCCACGACCTTCAGGAACGGATCGCACCAGGCCTCGATATCGTCGATCAGGTCGGGCGGCAGATCCTGATGCACGCCACCGGGGCGGAAATAGGCCGCGTGCAGGCGGGCTCCGCAGGCGCGCTCGTAGAACACCATCAGCTTTTCGCGTTCCTCGAAGCCCCACAGGGGCGGGGTCAGCGCGCCCACGTCCATGGCCTGCGTGGTCACGTTCAGCAAATGGCTGAGAATGCGGCCGATCTCGGAATACAGCACCCGGATCAGGCTGGCGCGGCGCGGAATCTCGACACCCGACAGCCGTTCGATGGCCATGCACCAGGCATGTTCCTGATTCATCGGCGCGACGTAATCCAGCCGGTCCAGATAGGGCAGGTTCTGCAGATAGGTGCGGCTTTCCATCAGCTTCTCGGTGCCGCGATGCAGCAGCCCGATATGCGGGTCACAGCGTTCGACCACCTCCCCGTCCAGCTCCAGCACCAGCCGCAAGACGCCATGCGCGGCAGGGTGTTGCGGGCCGAAGTTGATGTTGAAGTTGCGGATGCGCTGTTCGCCGGTCAGCGTGTCGGAAGAACCGTCGTCATAGACATTGTTGCGGATATCGCCGTCCATCACTTCGCCCCCTGCTTCTCGTCGCCCGGCAGGACGTATTTCGCGCCCTCCCAGGGCGACAGGAAATCGAACTGGCGGTATTCCTGGGTCAGGTTCACCGGCTCGTAGACCACGCGCTTGACGGATTCGTCATACCGCACCTCGACATAGCCCGTGGTCGGGAAATCCTTGCGCAGCGGATGCCCGCGAAAGCCGTAATCGGTCAAGAGCCGCCGCAGGTCGGGATGGCCCGAGAACAGGATCCCGAACATGTCGAAGATCTCGCGCTCGAACCAGTTCGCACTGGGGAAGATGCCGATGATCGAGGGCACCAGCTCATCCTCGCGGACGCTGACCTTCACGCGGATACGGTGATTCTGATACATCGACAGGAAATGCCAGACCACGTCGAAACGCTGCTGCCGTTCGGGGTGATCCAGGGCGGTGATGTCGACCAGCGTCGAGAAGCGGCAGGACGAATCGGTGCGCAGGAATTCGACCAGATCCAGGACGCCGCTGACGGTCGAGGCGACGGTCAGCTCGCCATGGGCGATCGCGGTATCCAGCACCTCGTTCGAGCGGCGCAGCTTGATGTGATCGGCCAGTTGGTCCAGCGCGTCGAGATCGGGATAGACGGACATGGCTTACCTCACCAGCGTGCCGGTGCGCCGGATCCGGCGCTGAAGTTGCAGGATGCCGTATAGCAGCGCCTCGGCGGTGGGCGGACAGCCGGGAACATAGATGTCGATCGGCACGATCCGGTCGCAGCCACGCACGACCGAATAGCTGTAATGGTAATAGCCGCCGCCATTGGCGCAGCTTCCCATGCTGATGACATAGCGCGGCTCGGGCATCTGGTCATAGACCTTGCGCAGCGCGGGCGCCATCTTGTTGGTCAG
>NZ_DHXG01000022.1:0-2791 GCF_002413585.1 Paracoccus sp. UBA5162 | reverse complement strand
GTCACGGTCACGACGCCGGTGAAACGATCCGCCGGCCCGCGGGTCGGCTCCTGCCCCGGCCGAAAGGCGATCAGCGGATCGGCCGGCGCATCATCCGCTCCGTCCGCCTTGGCGAGTTGCCCCACCGCCGCCATGGCCTTAGGCCAGCCGGCATAGAAAGCGAGATGAGTGATCGCTTCGGCCAGTTCGGCGCGCGACAGGCCGTTGCGCTGGGCGAGGCCGAGGTGGAAATCCAGCTGGTCGCTGGCGCCCGTCGCGGCAAGCGCGGCGACGGTGACAAGGCTGCGGTCGCGCGGGCTGAGAGCGGGATTGCGCCACAGATCGGCGAACAGCACGTCGTTGGTCAGATCGACGAGCGCGGGCGCCGTACCCGCCAGCGCCGCCTTCACCGCCGCCGCGCGCTGCGCGTCATCAGCCGGCGTCGGCAGCAGGCCGCGCGCATCCTTAAGGGTCACCGTGTCGATGCCGCGCGCCTTGAACAGCGCGTCCAGCGGTTCAAGCGCGGCGACCGCGCTCGGCCAGCCGCAATAGAAGGCGAGGTGCGTGACCAGACCCGACAATTGGCGCGGCGTCACCCCATTGTCGAGCGCGCGGCCGGCATGACCCTGCAACGGCCCCGTCCGACCGGTGGCGATCAGTGTCGTGACCGTCACCAGGCTGCGGTCGCGCTTGGCGAGGCCAGGCCGCTCCCACACCGTGCCGAACAGCACGTCGTCGGTATAGCGCGCGAGGTCGGGCGCGACCTTCTGCATGACGGGCGGCGCGACGGACGCCCTTGGCTGCGCCTGGGCCTGGGCTTGGGCCTGGGTCGACTTCCAGATCAGAAGCGGCAGAAGCGACAAGGCGGCGGCGGCGATGGTCTGTCCTTTCATGTGGTCATCCCTTCCTGCGGCATGGATATTTTCGGGCCGGCGTCTTGCGGCGCCGGCCCGGCTGTTGTCAGGCGCGGGCCCTCAGGCGGTGGGCGCCTCGAGCGAGGCCATGTCGATCACGAAGCGATAGCGCACGTCGCTGCGATCGAGCCGGTCGAAGGCTTCGTTGATCTGGTCCATGCGGATCATCTCGACATCGGGCAGGACATCATGCTGGGCGCAGAAGTCGAGCATGTCCTGCGTTTCCTTGATGCCGCCGATCAAAGACCCCGCGATCCGGCGACGGCCGAAGACGAGCGGCAGGGTCGTGGGCTGGCCGACGGGGCCGATCTGCCCCACCAGCACAAGCGTGCCGTCGATGTCGAGCAGCGGCATGTAGGGATTGATGTCATGGTCGACCGGCACCGTGTCGATGATGAGATCGAAACCGTCCGCCGCCTTCGCCATTGCGTCGGCATCGGACGACAGCAGGAAGGCATGCGCACCCAGTTCGGCGGCATCCTGTTCCTTGTCGGGGGTGCGGCTGATCATCGTGACATGCGCGCCCATGGCCGCTGCGATCTTGACCGCCATGTGGCCAAGGCCGCCCAGGCCCACCACGCCCACCCGGCTGCCCTGCTTCACGCCCCAGGTGCGAAGCGGCGAATAGGTGGTGATGCCCGCGCACAGAAGCGGCGCCGCCTTGGCCACGTCCAGGCCTTCGGGCATCTTGAGCACGAATTCCTCGCGCGACACCAGATATTTGGCATAGCCGCCCCGCGTCAGCTCGCCATCGATGCGGTCGGGGGAATTATAGCTGTCGGTGCGGCCGTTGCGGCAATATTGTTCTTCGCCATGGTCGCACTGGTCACACTGCTGGCAGCTGTCGACCATGCAACCGACCGCGACGATGTCGCCCACCTTGCGACGCGTGACGTCGGGACCGGTCTCGATCACGCGGCCGACGATTTCATGTCCCGGCACCACGGGATAGATGGTGCCGCCCCAGTCGTTGCGGGCCATGTGCAGATCGGAATGGCACACGCCGCAATAGAGCACCTCGAACGCCACATCATTGGCGCGCAGGGCGCGATAGTCGAATTCGAAGGGGGCAAGGTCCGAATGGGCGTCGCGGGCGGCGTAGGCAATGGTCTTCATCGAAGCTCCTGTCAGGCTTTTTGCTGCGTTGCGGCAAAGATAGTCCGTCGGGAGGACGAGGATTAGCTGGTCAATCGCGTATGGACCAATGAACCCTGTTCATGAAACCCTTTTCAAGCGCCGCGATAGCGCAGCGCCTCGATCAGCAGGGCGAAAGCGGTCTTGGGCTGACGCCGGCTGGGATAATAGAGATGATAGCCCGGAAAAGGCGGACACCAATCGTCCAGCACGCGCTCCAATCGTCCGGCGGCAACATGGTCGGCGACATGATCCTGGGGCACGAAGGCGATGCCGACGCCTTCGATCGCCGACTGGATGATCAGCTCGACATTGTTGGTGATGAATTGCCCCTCCACCCGGGCATTGAGCGCCCGGCCGTCCTTCTCGAACTCCCAGGCATAGAGGCCGCCCGCGGTGGTGAAGCGCAGGTTGATGCATATGTGATCGGCCAGGTCCTGCGGCTGGGTCGGCCTGCCATGGGCGCGGAAATAGTCCGGCGTGGCGACGGCGGCCATGCGCAGTTCCGGGCCGATGCGCACGGCGATCATGTCGCGCGCGACCTGCTCGCCCAGGCGCACGCCCGCGTCGAACCGGTCCGCCACGATGTCGCGCATGCCCGAATCGATGCTGAGTTCCACGCTGATGTCGGGATAGTCGCGCATCAGCTTCGCGACCGCCGGCCACACAATCGAAGTCGCGGC
Source organism: Paracoccus sp. UBA5162 (assembly GCF_002413585.1). Lineage (NCBI taxonomy): Bacteria > Pseudomonadati > Pseudomonadota > Alphaproteobacteria > Rhodobacterales > Paracoccaceae > Paracoccus > Paracoccus sp. UBA5162. The sequence goes on along the minus strand of NZ_DHXG01000022.1, from coordinate 81 downwards.
ATGGAGCGGCAGGGTCAACCGGATGGTCCCGGCCGGCCGTTCGCGCAGCTCGCCCAGGACGTCGAGATGATCCTCGATCTG